>NZ_JBWKYN010000179.1:0-12283 GCF_059423785.1 Arcicella sp. GW458-12-2-14-TSB2
TTATAAGTCTTATAGGGAAAAAATTGGACAGGTATAAGATTTTTATACCAAAGTGTTAAGGTTTTTGAGTACTGATTAAACAATCATTTTTTTAATGAATTCATAAACATCTTGTAAGAGATATAACTTCCAAAGACCATGAAAACGAAAACAAAACTTTTTACTTCGTATGATTTAATCAAAGCTATAGAAAGAGCAGCCAATTTTATTGATGCTGGCAATCATCAAGTAGTATTAGATAAATCAGAAGTATTACCTGACAAAAGAGGGTATAGAGTAACGATTAAATATCATTCGTTTGCTCGTAACTAATGCTCTTTTTATTAATTCAATCATAATATGTGTTAGACAAATAAGGAGCATAAATTAAAGTACTTTTGTGTTTCTTAAACATCAATGATTCAACAAAACTGATGAAAACGTCTATCATTTTATTATTACTATTTACATATACCACTAATATGTTTGCCCAAGGCTTCGACCTTGAGGGGCATCGTGGAGCAAGAGGCTTAATGCCTGAAAACAGTATTCCTGCTTTTAAAAAAGCATTGGACTTGGGGGTTACTACTTTAGAAATGGATGTATGTATTTCTAAAGACAAAAAAGTAGTGGTTTCGCACGAACCATATATGAATGCGTTGTACGTAACCAAGCCCGACGGTACACCAGTAAGCAAAGTAGAAGAAGCCACTTTGAATTTGTATCAGATGACCTATCAACAAATAAAGGAATTTGATACTGGGAAACGAGGAAATGCCTTGTTTCCAGAACAAGAAAAAACACCTACCTACAAGCCCTTACTTTCAGAAACGATAAAGGCTTGTGAAGCATATATAAAAGAAAAAGGCCTAAGGGCTGTTAAATATAATATTGAGATTAAATCTGAAGAAAAAGACTATGGCACCTATCAACCTGCAACAATTAAAGAATTCTCTGATTTGGTTTATCAGGAAATTATCAAAGCCCTACCCGCCAATAGGGTTATTTTACAAAGTTTCGATTTTAACGTGCTGATTTATTGGCACAAACAAATTGAAGCGAATCAGTATAAAAACATTCCTCTATCTGCTTTAGTCGAGAAAGAGGGTCCAGCAAAAACATTTGAGGCTTTAGGGTTTTTACCAAGCTATTATAGCCCATATTATAAACTCTTGACACAAGAGCAAGTACAATATTGCCATGACAAAAATGTGAAAGTAGTGCCATGGACAGTGAATAATGTCGAGGATATGAAAAATATAAAAGCCATCGGTGTAGATGGTCTAATTACTGATTATCCCAATCGTGCTAAAAATTTATAAGCTCTACCCATAAAAACAAGTTCTACCTATGATAAATACAAATTACACCTAAAGAATAATAAAGTCGCACCTAATAAAATTAAAGTTACACCTAAGAAAAAGTTGAAAGTTCTACCTAAAAAAATTGAAAGTTGTATCAAAAAAAATTATATAGTTCTGCCCATACCGTTCTACACTTCCTAAAAACAAAAGAGCTCGGAAATTCCCGAGCTCTTGTATTATAATTACTCTCTTCCTAATAGCTTTGTTAAATGTTTGTGTTACATTGGGCAATTACAACTATCAAATCCCCATATTTACCTTTACAAACTCTCCTTTTATCTATTCTTAGCTATTCTACTACGTATAATGATTCTTTTTTAGATTGTTTAATGCTAATTTTGATTGATAACTTATCATCAAGGAGATTTATTTTACTAAATTCACTAAATTCGTACAGTAAATCTATTCACTTCAATCTAAAAATCAACATGAGAGGTAGCTTAAAGCTCATTACTGGTTTGTTGATTGCTACTTGTTCGCAAATAGCAACAGCCCAACAAGCCCCCACAACCAATCCTTATAATGGCAATAAACGTTTTGAGCAATTAGAAACGATTTTACCGACGCCTAATACTTATCGTACAGCTTCGGGTAGCCCGGGAAAAGAATATTGGCAACAACGTGCTGACTATGACATCAAAGCAGAATTGGATGATGTGGAACGCAAAATTACTGGTACTGAAACCATTACTTATTTCAATAATTCTCCTGACGAATTGCCTTATCTATGGTTACAACTTGACCAAAACTTATTCCAAAAAGATGCTATCGGTGCTAATACTAGAACGGGAGGTATTGCTGGACAAGCGTCTTTTACACAATTCAAAGATTTAACTGACCCTAAAAAGTATGGATACAATATCCTATCGGTTAAAGATGCTAAAGGAAATCCTTTAAAGCACACGATTAACCATACGATGATGAGAATCGACTTACCAGTTGCGCTGAAATCTGGTGCTTCGGTTTCTTTCTCTATCGACTGGAATTATTTAATTACTGAATATTACGGTCGTTCTGGTTATGAATATTTTGCCAAAGATGGTAATGCCAATTATTTTATTGCTCACTGGTTTCCACGTATGGCAGTTTATAATGATGTATATGGCTGGCAACATAAACAGTTTTTAGGCCAAGGTGAATTTACGCTTACTTTTGGAAACTATAAAGTAGCTTTAACGGTGCCAAATGACCACATAGTAGGTGCTTCGGGTGAATTGCAAAACCCAACACAAGTACTTTCGGCAGAGCAATTAAAACGTTGGGAAAAAGCAAAAACTGCTACTCGCCCAGTATTAATCGTTTCTCAGGAAGAAGCTGAGAAGGCTGAAAAAGGAAAGCCAACTGGCAAAAAAACTTGGATTTACAAGGCTGATAATGTTCGTGACTTTGCTTTTGCAAGTTCTCGTAAATTTATTTGGGATGCCATGCAAGTTGATGTAGAAGGTAAAAAAGTATGGGCGATGTCGTTATATCCGAAAGAAGGTAATCCACTTTGGGGGCAATACTCAACAATGGTGGTAGCACATACACTTCGTTCGTATTCAAAACATACAGTAGCATATCCTTACCCAGTGGCTTATTCTTGTCACTCTACGTCGGGTGGTGGTATGGAATATCCAATGATTTCATTCAATGGTGGTCGTCCAGAAGCTGATGGTACTTATTCTGAACAAGTAAAAGCAGGTATGATTGGTGTAATTATTCACGAGGTAGGCCACAACTTCTTCCCAATGATTATCAACTCAGACGAACGTCAGTGGTCATGGATGGATGAAGGGTTGAATACTTTCTGTCAGTATTTAGCAGAGCAAGAATGGGATAGAGATTTCCCATCTCGTCGTGGCGAACCTCAGTACATTGTTCCTTACATGAAAACTGACCCAACGCAACAAGTACCGATTATGACAAACTCAGAGAATATCATGGCATTCGGGCCTAATGCTTATGCAAAACCAGCTACAGCATTGAATATCCTTCGTGAAACGGTGATGGGACGCGAGTTATTTGACCATGCTTTCAAAGAGTATGCTCGTCGTTGGGCATTCAAACAGCCGTATCCTGCTGATTTCTTCCGTACAATGGAAGATGCATCAGGTGTTGATTTAGATTGGTTCTGGAAAGGTTGGTTCTATGGTGTTGAGCCAGTAAACCAGTCACTTGAAAACGTAGAATGGTTTGGTATTGATAATATAGACCCATTAGCAAAAAATGCTGCCGCTAAAAAAGAAGCTGATGCTAAACGCCAAACGATGAGTAACATCCGCAATAAAACGGATATTCCTAAAACAGTAGTAGAAGAAAATCCAGATATGAGAGACTTCTACAATACTTATGATCGTTTTGCTACGACTGAGGCAGATAAAAAGAAATTTGAGCAAACAATGGCTTCATTGGCAGAAGATGAGAAAAAATTGGTAAACTCAAATAAAAACTTCTATGTATTAAATGTTAAAAACAAAGGAGGTTTACCAATGCCAGTGATTGTGAAAGCAAACTATGAGGATGGTACAGAAGAGGTATTTAGATACCCTGCTGAAATCTGGCGTTTGAATGATAAAGAAATTAAGAAAGTAATTCCTACTGATAAGAAAGTAACGAAATGGACATTAGACCCGTACATGGAAATTGCTGATATCGAAACAGAAGATAATGCTTTCCCAAGAGAACCTGAACAGCCAAACCGCTTTCAAGTATTCAAAGCACAACGCCCAGTTCAGCCAAACCCAATGCAACAACAGCAAAAGGCTGGGGCAGTTCAAGGAGCTAAAAATTAATGCTGAAATTTTTCAGTAATATTTTAGAAAGATGAAATACCTATAAGCCTAAGTTAGGCTTATAATTAAAAAAGCATGGCAATGAAAATTGTCATGCTTTTTTTTAGTTATACTATATTTTTCAGAAGGCTATAAAAAGAAAGTTGCCCAGACGGAAACCATCTGGGCAAACTTAGTAAATAGTTCTACACCTATTAACTGCGAAGTTAGATAAAAAAATGGTATGATGTCAAGCATTTTATTAAAAAATCTTAAAAAAACCAATTTGGTGTCAAATATGAAAAGAATAAGGGTATAGCGCTTTTGTAACTATCTTTGCAAAAACAAACAATAAACATTAGTGATTTCTTTAAGCAAACGAATTGAAACCATACTTGAACAACGAAAAGAACAATCCCTTTTTCGTACACTTCGTATTAGCGAAAATTTAATTGATTTTTGTTCTAATGACTATTTGGGCTTCGCTCGTTCCGAAAAACTTCAATTGGCTATTCATCAACAGTGCAAAAATGGGTATCTATCTACAGGAGCTACAGGGTCAAGGTTATTAGCAGGGAATACGGCTTTTGTAGAAAATTTAGAAAAACAGATTGCCAATTTCCATCGAGCCGAATCAGGTTTAATTTTTAATTCTGGCTATGATGCTAACGTAGGCTTGCTTTCATCAATTCCGCAGAAAAACGATTTTCTTATTACCGACGAACTCATTCATGCCAGTATGATTGATGGAGCAAGGTTAAGCTATGCTACTCGTTATAAGTTCAGACATAACGACGTCGAAGATTTAACTAAAAAACTTGCTAAAATTGAAGAAGATAAAACAGCAAACCCTACTTTAAAAGACGCTCAGGTATTTGTAGCCATCGAATCCGTTTATTCGATGGATGGCGACCTTGCCCCTCTCCTAGCAATTGTCGATACTTGTGCTCAGTTCGGAGCAAATCTTATCGTCGATGAAGCCCATGCAACAGGTGTGTTTGGAAAACATGGCGAAGGCTTGGTAAATGAATTGCAGGTAGAAAAAAAGGTTTTTGCACGTATTATTACTTTTGGCAAAGCATTGGGCTGTCATGGAGCCATTATTTTAGGGAGTAATACACTAAGAAACTATTTAATTAATTTTGCTCGTTCATTTATTTATACAACGTCTGCTCCGATGCATAGCCATATTAGTGTCCAATGTGCTTATGATTTGCTTCAATCGGATACATTCTCTAATAAAAACTTACATCATTTGATTGATTTTTTCAAAAGGCAAGCACGTTTAAATTCTACAATTGAATTGATAGAAAGTCCTTCGGCAATTCAATGTATCATTATTTCAGGCAATGAAAACTGTAGGGCTGTAGCTAATACTTTACAAAGTAAAGGCTTAGATATTCGTCCTATTGTATCGCCAACTGTGCCAAAAGGTAAAGAGAGATTAAGAATTTGCTTACATGACTTTAATACAGAAGAACAGATTTTGCAGATTTTTGAAGTACTAAACAAGCTTTAAAATTTATTTATGAAACAACAATATATCATTGCTGGCATTGGTACAGAAATCGGAAAAACATTTATTGCCAGTATTCTTACTGAAAGCCTTGAAGCTGATTACTGGAAACCTGTCCAATCGGGAGCATTAGATTTTACCGATACGAATGCCGTTCAAAGCTTAGTAAGTAACCGTAAAACTATCTTTCATCCAGAAGCCTATCGCTTGACAGAACCCCTTTCGCCTCATGCAGCGGCGGCTATTGACGGTATAGAGATTCAATTATCAAATTTTGAACTGCCAACTACTGACAACAATTTAATTGTTGAATTAGCAGGTGGATTAATGGTTCCGTTAAATAAAGGCACAACCAATCTTGATTTAATTAAGCAATTAAATCTACCACTCATTTTAGTTTCTAAAAATTATTTGGGCAGTATTAATCATACTTTGCTTTCGATTGAAGTACTAAAAAGTAGCAATATCGACATCAAAGGAATTATTTTTAATGGAGAAAGTAATCCTTCATCTGAAGACTATATCTTGAATTACACACAAGTACCATTGATTGGGAGGGTAAATCAAGAACAAAACATCTCTCAAGAAACCGTAAAAAAATATGCAGAAGACTTCAGAAAAACACTTTGTCATTGATGAACACCTGGAATATCCAGTAGAAAATATACAGCATCCAGTAATTACGAATTTGAGCGAAAGAGATGCAAAAGTATTGTGGCATCCTTTTACACAACACCAAACGGCACCATTCTCCATCCCAATAGTTCGGGCAGAAGGAGTTTATCTTTTTGATGAAAATGGTAAAAGATATATAGATGCTATCGCATCATGGTGGGTAAATTTACATGGGCATTCGCATCCATACATTGCTCAGAAGGTAGCCGAACAATTTCTAAAATTAGAACAGGTAATTTTTGCAGGATTCACCCATGAACCCGCTGTAAGATTAGCAGAAAGATTATTAGAAATATTACCACCAAACCAGCAAAAAATATTCTATTCAGATAATGGTTCTACTTCCGTAGAAGTAGCCATGAAAATGGCATTTCAGTATTTTCATAACCAAGGAATTAGAAAGAAAACCAAAATCATAGCCCTTGAAAATGGGTATCATGGCGATACGTTTGGCACAATGGCCGTAGGCGCAAAAAGTGCATTCACAGCTCCCTTTGATCCTTTTCTTTTTGAGGTGATTTATCTACCTATTCCAGTAAAAGGCGAAGAGCAATTGGCACTAGATACCATGAAAAGTCTGATGAGTCAAGCAGATGAAATTGCGGCTTTTATTTTTGAGCCACTCATTCAAGGAGCAGGCGGCATGGTAATGTATGAACCTGAAATTTTGGAAAGCTTAATAAAACTAGCTAAAGAGAATGGGATATTGACCATTGCTGATGAAATCATGACAGGCTTTTATCGTACAGGTAAAATGTTTGCGACGGATTATTTAACAGAAAAACCAGATATTTTTTGTCTCTCAAAAGGATTAACAGGCGGTGCTATGGCTTTGGGTGTTACATCGTGTACGCAAGAGATTTATGACGCTTTTCTTTCGGATGATAGAAGAAAAACGCTTTTTCATAGTCATTCTTTCACGGCAAATCCTTTGGCTTGTACCGCAGGACTTGCCAGTTTAGATTTGTTATTGAATGATGAAACACAAGACAATATCAAAAAAATAAATACTTTACATCAAGGCTTTATTCAGCAAGTTACACAAACATACCTCCACAAAATCGCTGACATCAGACTGAAGGGGACGATTCTAGCGATTGAAATAAAGGTACAAGAAGGCACTTCATATTTTAGTAATATGCGAGACATTGCTTATAATTTCTTTTTGGAAAAGGGTATTTTGATGCGTCCTTTAGGTAATGTGATTTATCTATTAACGCCTTATTGTATCACTGAGGAGGATTTGGTATATGTTTATGGGTGTATTGAGGAATTTTTGGGGGAGATTTGAAGATAGTAGGTTTTTATGTTGAATAATGTGGAGTTCAAGAGGATATGTTCATTTAAATGAATGGCAATTAATACAAGAAGAATATGAATGATTAACTTACAAAACCCTCTATAAGTCTATTTTATATTCTGTATTTTTATCTCTCCAAATTCAATCAAAAACATATTATGAAAAAGACATTGCTCTTGCTGTTTTGCTGTGCTTCATACTTTTCAATATTTGCCCAAAACCTTAACCAAAAAACATATTGCAACCCTGTAGATATTGGTTATCGCTATAATTTTGAACAATTGAACGAGAAGATTTCCTATCGTTCGGGTGCAGACCCTGTTATTATCAATCATAAAAAAGAGTATTATCTTTTTGTCACTATTTCGGGGGGGTATTGGCATTCAAAAGATTTAATCAATTGGGATTACATCAAGCCCAGTATGTGGCCCATGGAAGATATGTGTGCCCCTGCTGCTTTGTCAGTCAGAGATACGCTTTATTTGTTTCAATCTACTTTTGAACAACGCCCTATATTGATAAGTACCGAACCCGAAAAAGGGAAATTACAATTCTATAACCGTTGGTTGCCTCGTTTACCTCAGTATATCGGGCCGTGGGATCCTGCCTTGTTTTATGATGAAGACCTAGACAAATGGTATATGTATTGGGGGTCATCGAATGTATATCCGATTTTTGGAGCTGAGCTTGACAAAAAACGTAATCTGACTTACGCCACACCTTATAAAGGTTTAATTTACCTCGACCCTAAAAATCATGGATGGGAGCGTTTCGGTCGCGACCACCGCGATACTATTAAACCATTTACAGAAGGGGCTTGGATGACCAAACACAAAGGCAAATACTTCTTGCAATATGGTGCACCCGGGACAGAATATAATGTATATGCCAATGGGACATATTTAGGAGACTCTCCGCTTGGTCCATTCAAATATGCTCCTTATAATCCTATTTCATATAAACCTGGGGGATTTCTTACGGGAGCGGGGCATGGTAATACCTTCCAAGATAACTATGGTAATTACTGGAATACGGGTACGCCTTGGATTGCCGTTAACTGGAATTTTGAAAGAAGGGTTGCCATGTTCCCAACGGGCTTTGATGCCGACAATCAGATGTTTGCTAATACTCGATTTGGCGATTTCCCGCATTATTTACCTACTAAAAAATGGACACAGAAAGACGAATTGTTTACGGGATGGATGTTGCTTTCTTATAAAAAACCGTGTGTGGCCTCCTCTGTACGAGATACCTTGAGTGCTAATAAAGTGACGGACGAAAATCCACGTACTTTTTGGGTAGCTAATACCAACAAAGCAGGCGAATGGCTCACGGTAGATTTACAGAGTGTACAAGAGGTAAAGGCATTACAAGTAAATTTTACCGATTATAAATCTGATATTTTTGATAGTAACGAAGAGCGAGTGTATGCCCAATTCAAATTTTATGCTTCTAACGATAACAAAAATTGGCAATTGATTTCCGACAATACAAACGAGCCAAAGCGTGACAGACCCAATGCTTATATAGAATTGCCCAAACCTGTGAAGGCTCGTTATATTAAATACGAAAACATTCATGTACCAATGCCAAATTTGGCGGTGAGTGATATTCGTATTTTTGGGAATGGTGCTGGAAAGACACCACAAACCCCCAAAAATCTAATCGTAAAACGTCAGGCTGATACACGTAATGCAGATATTACTTGGGAGAAATCTGCGAATGCTGTAGGGTATAATATTCTTTGGGGAATTGCTCCTGATAAATTATACCAAACCTATCAGATTTGGGCAGATGCCCCTAATAGTTTAGAGCTAAGGGCTTTAAGCGTTGGACAAAGTTATTTCTGTGCTATCGAAGCTTTTAACGAAAATGGTGTTTCTGTTGTTAGTGAGGTGAAGGAAATTAAGTAAAAGATGATAGCACGGCTTTCAATCTGTGCTATCATTTTATTCTACTCGTCAGCTTGGTAAACATTAAAAAGATGAACTCAGCACGAACTATGGAATTTTATATCTTATCTAGCTATCGTTTTTAACTTATGATAATCATTGAGGGATTCTTCAAAAGAATTTTTTCTAACAATACTCCTTACTGTTCAGTTATCAAAATACACTTTGTATTTTGATTTCTATATGAAAAAAACATTACGCCTTATCTTGGGTGACCAGCTTAATCATCAACATTCTTGGTTTCAACAACAGGATAAAGAGGTAGTTTACATAATGATGGAGGTTCGGCAGGAAACAGATTATGTAGTACATCATATCCAGAAAATCATTGCTTTTTTTGTGGCAATGAGAGCCTTTGCCGATGCTTTAAAGTCGGCAGGGCATGATGTTATCTACCTCCGTCTAGATGATAGCAACAATTTGCAGAGTATCCACCATAATATTATCGCTACTATTCAAGCTTCAGATTTTGAGGTTTTTGAATATCAATTGCCAGATGAATACAGAGTAGATGAGCAGTTGAAAAACTTAGCTGTAGCATTACAGCGTTTAGGAAAAGCTTGCTATGCTGTAGATTCAGCGCATTTTTTAAGTGAACGACTAGAGCTTGCAACCTTTTTTAAAGGCAAAAAAACATTTTTGATGGAGAGTTTCTACAGGATGATGCGGAAAAAATATAGTCTATTGATGGATGGTAATGAGCCCATTGAAGGTCGTTGGAATTTTGATACAGAGAACCGTAAAAAACTACCTAAGAATCACCGTCCTATTGAACCCTTAACATTTGATAAAGATGTAACAGATGTTTATCAATTAATCATCAAAGAAGGCATTGCTACGATTGGTAATGTAAATCCTAAAAATTTTATCTGGCCAACATCTCGTGAAGAATCTTTAGCACTTTTAGCTTTCTTTGTGGAGTATTGTTTGCCTCTTTTTGGTACTTACGAAGACACCATGCACCCATCATATTGGTCTATCTATCATTCTCGCCTTTCTTTTTCGATGAATATTAAATTGCTATCTCCTTTAGAGGTTGTTCAGCAAGCAATAACCCATTGGGAAACCCACCAAGCAACAATTAGCATTGCTCAGGTAGAAGGGTTTGTTAGGCAAATTATTGGTTGGCGAGAATATATGCGAGGTATTTATTGGTGCAAAATGCCCGACTATGAATCGCTAAATTTCTTTAATCATAGCCGTAAATTACCGAGCTGGTTTTGGAATGCACAGACCAAAATGAATTGTTTAAAACATGCCATTGGGCAAAGTTTGGACTTTGCCTATGCCCATCATATTCAACGATTAATGCTTACTGGGAATTTTACTTTACTAAGTGGTGTTAATCCAGACGAGGTGGATGTCTGGTACTTGGGTATTTATATTGATGCCCTACAATGGGTTGAAATCACTAATACCAGAGGGATGAGTCAATATGCAGATGGTGGGCTGGTAGCCACTAAACCCTATATTTCTTCTGCCAATTACATTGATAAAATGGGGCATTATTGCGATACTTGTTATTATGATAAAAATAAAAAAGTTGGGCATAAGGCTTGTCCCTTCAATAGTTTATATTGGCATTTTTATCATCGTCATCAAGATGTATTGGCAAAAAATCCAAGAATCGGTATGGCATACCTTACTTGGAACAAAATAAAACCTGAACAACAGCAGGAAATATTGAATCAGGCAGAGATTTATTTAAGAGATATTGAAAATTTATAGCGTATAGCCACGAATTTTGTAAATTCGGGAAAGATTTGAATGTATGATTGAAATAAAAGATATTAGAAAAGCCTTTAATGGGCGTGATATTCTACTCGGAATCGATGGCGAATTCAAGCCTGGCGATACTTCATTAATTATTGGTGGTAGTGGTACAGGAAAAAGTGTATTACTGAAATGCATGATTGGTATTGTAAAACCAGAACACGGGCAAATTTTATACGATGGACGAGATTTTCATAATTCTGATGAAGAAACTAGAAAAACTATCCGTCGCGAAATGGGCGTTTTATTCCAAGGAGGCGCATTATTTGACTCTAAGACCGTATTAGATAATGTTAAATTCCCCTTAGATATGCTGACAGACATGAGCGAGGAGGAGAAAATAGAAAGAGCTCAGCTTTGTTTAAAGCGTGTAGAATTGGAAAATGCTGGCTCAAGAATGCCTTCGGAGGTTTCGGGGGGGATGAAGAAAAGGGTTGGTATTGCCAGAGCCATTGTGATGAATCCGAAATATTTATTTTGTGACGAACCAAATTCGGGCTTAGATCCATTAACATCCGTAAAAATTGATGACTTGATTAAGGAAATCACGGATGAATTTAACATTACTACGATTGTAATTACGCATGATATGAATTCGGTGATTGGTATTGGTGAAAAAATCATGTTTTTATATAAAGGCAAAAAATTCTGGGAAGGTGATAGTAAAAATATTCGCACGTCATCAGTTCCTGAGTTGAATGAGTTTATTTTTGCTAATAAGCTTTTGCAGGAGGGGAGATAGTTTTCTGGAGACTTTATGACTGTAGGACTTCAAGACTAAAAGACATTAGACGCAAGACGTTAGATACAAGATTTTAGAATTTAAGGAGTTGGGACTTGAAGACAAAAGAAGCTAGAGGTAATATCTTTGAGATAAAAATCAAAAAATATATCGGTATTTGTAGCGGCAACCCTTGCGGTTGCCGTTTTTGTTTCGTAAATCCATCAAATCAAAACGGCAACCGCAAGGG
>NZ_JBWKYN010000180.1:0-12274 GCF_059423785.1 Arcicella sp. GW458-12-2-14-TSB2
GTATAATCTTGAGAGAAAATTGTAATAAGAGTATGGTTTACATAATAATTATTTTTTCCAATCTTGTATTTAGTAAGTAACCCAATCTGGACTAATTGGTCTAAATACTTTGTTGCAGTGATTCTTCCTACTTGTAAATCTTCTTGAATAAATTCTATTTTGGTATATGGATGTTTAAAGAGATTATTCAATAAATCTTGGCTGTAAATTTTAGGTAATTCAGTTCTAATCTTTTCCTTATAAACCTGCATTAATTGACGTAAGTCTTTTACAATACTTATACTTTGTATAGACGTTTTCTCAATAGCAATGAGCATAAATTTTACCCAATCAATCCAATTTTCATGGTCACGGACATTTTGAATAAGCCTGTAATAGTCGGATTTATTTTGGTTAATATAACGGCTTAAATACAGAATGGGCAAATTAATTAATCGTTGTTTCTGTAAATATAATACATTCATAATTCTACCAGTACGACCGTTCCCATCGTAAAATGGATGGATGCTCTCAAATTGAAAATGAATAAGTGCCATTTTAATCAAATCATCTAAATCGGATATTTCATCATCATTAATGAATCTTTCAAGGGAATTCATCAACGACACAATTTCATCATTTTTTTGTGGGGGCTCATACACAACCTGACCAAAGTTGTTTTTAAGACTTGTTCCTGACACTTTTCTAAAACCTGCTTTATTCCTTTCTAAATTTTCCTGAATTTCAAGAATAGTCCTATTCGTTAACAATGTACTTTCCTTAACTAATTCATAACCTCTTTTAAGGGCAATTGCATAATTTTGTACTTCTTTGGCAGCAAGAAACTGAACTCCTTCAATATTGAGCTCTGCCTTGAATAATTCATCATGAGTGGTTATAATATTTTCAATAGCAGAACTGTCTTTCGCTTCCTGTAAAACCAAGGTGTTGAGTAATAAATATTGATTTGGTATTGATTCTGCTACACCCTTTAGTTCTGCTAAAGCTGTGCGTGCTTTATTTACCATCTTTAAAACGTCTTTAGTTTCTATGTCTATTTTAGGAGGAAACTCTGCGATATTCCACATATTTTTCTTTTATAGTAAAACTCTAAATATTTAGTTAGAGATATTGTTATAAACAAATCTTCATGAAACTACTATCAAATACCAATTAGTTTATAGATTTTGATTATCAAAGATAGAAAATTGAAGTGGTTAATAGTATTTAATCATTTTCGAAAGAATAACATTAATGAATAATTCCGGCTTCGTTGGAATTATCTCCAACGAAACGTGCGTGAACAACAAGCCAAGCGACTGCATCTTTAAATACACTATTATACAAATTTCAACCATATAGTACAGCGTTCAATATCCTGTAAATTTGCCTATAATTACAATATGTTTTGCTGCGTACTTAGCTTTTTTACATGAAATATTTATAGCCAAAGTAAGGCTATTTATGAGTGACGTGCCGATAATGAATATGAGTTAACTTTTATCCCCAATTCCAAGAACAATCAAATACTTATGAAAAATGTATTAATCAAGTTGGCTACTGTATTAAGTCTAACTGCAGTTGTGTTGTCATCATTTACCATCCAAGAAAATAATATCTTGACAGAACAAGAGAAAAAAGAGGGTTGGATTTTACTATTTGATGGTAAAACCACCAATGGGTGGCATATTTACAATAAAGGGAAAATTCCATCGGCATGGATTATCCAGAACGACGAGTTATACTGTAAACCAGATACCTTTAAGGTTGAACATGGCGATTTGGTTTCAGATAAGGTTTTCCAGAATTTCGAGCTAAAATTTGAATGGAAAATCAGTGAAGGGGGTAACAGTGGCGTTTTTTTCAATGTCATTGAAAAAGAAAGTATTCCAACGGCTTGGGCTTCGGGGCCAGAATATCAATTGTTAGAGGAATCTCATCCCGACTTTGCAATAAGCCCCAAAAAACGTTCTGGTTGTTTGTATGGTTTTTATCCCCAAAAGAATGTAGCACCAACCAAACCTGCCAGCGAATGGAACCAGTCGATTATTAAACAAGTAAATGGTCAGGTGCAGTTTTATCTAAATGGCATACTAACTGCGGAACAAAACCTTAATGCTAAAGAATGGAAAGCACTAGTGGCCAAAAGTGGATTTAAGTATTTCCCTCAATTTAGTAAATCTACCAAAGGGAGTATCGCTCTACAGGATTGGTCGAAAGGAATATCATTTAGAAATATCAAAATTAAAAACCTTTAGCGTTTTGCACCTGCAGTGGGGTTAAATACTAACAGTAAAGCCTTGTCGGTAATATTTCCACAGGCAAGGCTTTACGAAAGGGTGTAATTCACCCCATTTTCTAAGGGATTCAACACATTTCCCACTTTTGGGTCAGTCATCGCTTTAATATTGGACATGATTTTCACAAACCTCAGTCATGCCATGAAAAAGCTCCTTACTTTTATTTTTTGTCTCTTTACTTTTTATCCTGTTTTCTCACAGTCTTCCCAAAAAACGCCTCATGCTACCAAAGGCTTTGTCATGGATTCAACAACTGGCAAGCACGTAGCTTTTGTAAGAGTTACGCTCAAGAACCTACAAAATAAGGCCGTCAGCCTGCAAACGAGTGATACTGAAGGAAGATTTATTATCCATAACCTCCACGAAGGAAATGATTCTCTAGGCATAAGTTGCATTGGTCATGTAGCAAAAAATATTACTATCAGACCCAATGATTCTGGAGAAAATGACCTCAATATATTGTTACTCATTCCCGAAGCACGAGAATTAAAAGAGGTGACGATAGTAGCCAATAAAACACTCATCAAAGAAGAGGTTGACCGTATGGCTCAAAAAATACTAAGCTCCTCCGATGCTACCTCCAGTCTGAAAACAAATGTAGTTGCTACGTCTGGTTATACTATTGAAAATATGGATAATACCATTAATATCATTTATAATAGGGCGAAATATACTTGGTATTTTCGTGTAGTGTGGAGGGAATAGGCTTAATGCAATTAAGCCCTACCATTATTTTACACGTTTAAAAAGTAGGGACATATTGCATATGTCCGCATTCCCGACGATAATGGTCGAGTGCAATATGTCCGCATTCCCAACGATTACCAAATTACGATTCCAGACATTTATTCATCCACACTAATAATCCGCTTTTTCTTTTTCCAAGGCTTTAGCGTAAACTCTAAATCAAGCCCTGCAATATGGTTAGTCCGTAATTGTTTATGTGAATAATCAGGCACCCATAAATAGTATAAGTTTACCTTAAAACTTTTGTTTACCTCATATTTCAATCCCGCCGAATTACGAAATCTATCGAAAGCCAAGCTATTATCAAGCTCTACAAAAGGTTCTGTATAAGCATATACATCCAACCTTCTAGTCAATTTATATTTACCTGTAAAGCGTGTCCGTAGAAAAGCATCCGTATCCGACTGCTCGTCGTCGCCAATAAAATATTGTTTCTGATACTGTATCATCGGTCTGATAGAAGCCCTAAACCTACCTATTTCTTTTTGAGCCTCAATCCCCAAAGCATAGCGATGATACGTACCTTTATCCACCATCGCCAAACGATAACTACTTGTTATTTCAAAGGTATTGCTCAGGCGTTTATCTAGTTGTCCGTACACATACGACCCCTTATAGTTGCTCGCATCATCTGCTAAACGCATACGATATTGCCCTGATACCGACCATCTTTTGGGCAAATCTAGTTTAATCGACGCTCCGTACCACGTCTGAAAATCGTTGTAATCTTTAGTGCTTTGCCCATGCATCAAAGTACTCATCAAGCAAAGACAAAGTATATATAGCCGTGTATTTTTCATGGTTAGTTTAGTCAAAATAGTAAATAATCATACGGGTAGCATCTCTCAAAAAATCAATCGATTCTATCTCAACTCGTTGTACATTCAGCCCAGTTCTGTTTTGTAAATCTTCTAACAACTCCTGACGTCTGCTGAGGTGAATCAACTCTATTCGTTCATAAATGATTGATTTTGAGTGTTCTTTTTTTACCAGCCATTTGCTTTCCAATACACTGGTTGTGATTAACAAAATACCATTCAATGCCGAAAGCTCATCCCACCCTCCTTTGCTTACTGCCGATAGCAAACCAATGGCGATTACCAAAAAGAGATAGGTCATATCACGGGTAGAGATGCTTTCGGTGCGATAGCGAAGCATTGAAAAAACGGCAAATAACCCAAAGGCAGCCCCCATAGACATCTCTACATTATTCAATAAATTGGTAATGAGAAAAATGGTAAGGTTGAAGGTGAAAAAAGTGAAAAACTGCTCTGTTTTGTGGTAGGTTCTGTAATAAATAAGCCTTACCAAGATGGTAGTAGCAATTAAATCAATGGTTAGTCGTAAAAAAAACTTGGGTGATAGTTTGTCCAATAATTCAAACCCAGCCCCTTGAATATTCTGTAAAGTATCTGTACTAGCTATGTCCTGCAAGAGCATCATGTTGTCTGATTAATTTAGTGATTTTTAGTAAATGTGGTTTAAAACGATTGTATTTTACGCCCTCTATCAAGCTGATAATGCCAAAGCAATATTTACTGATAGAGCCTTCTCGGATGTGGTATTTTTTCATGAGTTCGATAAAGTGCGAAGCGCCCTTTTTCTCTTGTTTTACCTCCGCAATCACAATCGTAGGGTACGCCTTTTCTTTGTCGTCGTTCTTGAAACAGAGTTCTAAATCTATCGTCAGCCTTTCCAGATGATGTTTGCTAACAAGCGTGATTCGCCTATAAAACACCCAAAGCACGCCCTTTAAATCGTTGGGGTGGAAAGGAGAATGTTTTTCAAGGAAATCACGCTCATTATCTTCATCAATCATCGGTTTATCATACTCAGTTGTTCTTATTCTTTTTTTCAGGGTTCTGCCTTTGTTGTTTTTAAATTTTATCTCAAAAAACTGTAAATCAGACCCCACATAATTGCGTGTACGAACTTTATAGCGATTCAAACTACCCGTTTGGTGCTGATGATATAGCGCCATCTGGTTATCTTCATCAAAATATTGGGTTTCATACGCACAAATACGCTCATGGTTGACCACCACTACTTTGTAATGTTCACGGGCTTCTTTTAATAGCTCTGGCAGTAACCAAAGTGGAATGACGTATTTTACATCCACCCTATCCATCAGCTTTACCTTGTCCATTTCCGCCAACGTGATAGGCTCAAACCGTGCTATTTCCTTTGTGATAGTCTCTAACAAACTATTAATTCCCATAGATGTATTTCTTTATTTGAATGGTTTTGCCTTGTGCGTCGATGGTTTTTCGTTCTGTCCTAAATCCTTTGTTATCTATCGTGTAGATTTGCTTGGCTTCTAAGGCATTCAGTTCATTATATTTCCATTCCTCTTTTTTCTCGCCGTTGATGTCGTATTTATAAACTTCCCTACTTATTTGCTTGCCATTGGCATCCTGCACAATTTCCTCTACCTTATCTTTTTCTGAGTTGTATTTGTTAAGGGTTTTGGTTTGGATATTGCCTTTTTTATCAAAATTGATTTCCTCGATTACATTACCGTTATCATCCAGTTTCTTCTGTACATCTGTTCGTTTGGTTTCTTTCCCTCCGCTGACGTCAACAATTATTTCAGTGATGTTTTTTACACGGTATTTTTTAAGGTCTTTTTTGCTTTGTCCGAATAGTTGCGCACTTAAAATCAGGCATAAAAATGTTGTTGTGGTTTTCATATTGATATGTTTGTATTGGTTAATTCTTTATTTTGGGTATCTAGCAATGAATTTATACCGTTTAAAAAAAAGGGTTCATATTTAGAAGATTCAAAAAATATTTCATTATTTAATAATTTGATTTATAACAATTTCTCCCTTTTGTAAGACCTTACTTTTCTTGTCTTGACACAAGAAAAGTAACAAAAGAAAGTCAAGAAATTCCGAAACTCGCTTCGCTCAAACAG
This sequence comes from Arcicella sp. GW458-12-2-14-TSB2, assembly GCF_059423785.1. NCBI lineage: Bacteria > Pseudomonadati > Bacteroidota > Cytophagia > Cytophagales > Flectobacillaceae > Arcicella > Arcicella sp. GW458-12-2-14-TSB2. The sequence continues at coordinate 5,944 of NZ_JBWKYN010000180.1, forward strand.
CGGAATTTCAGAAAATGCTGACGCTCATTTTAAAAAACTTTAAAAACTCACTTTACAAAAGCCTTCACCGCCGTATTTCTCGTTACAACGTGCGTTTTCAAGGCTGTAATTGCTGTGGCAAAATCGCTGGCACTGCTCAGGTAAGTATAGCCTTTTTGTTCGGGTTCAGAGCCTGTCACATAAGGGGCAATTAGGGTATAGTTTTTATCCAACATCGCATTTACATTAGCAGTCGTAAAAATATTATCGTTAAATTCTTTTACGTAAGCCTTGTATTTAGCATAGTAGGTGGCATCATCCGCCAAATACCTAATCAATGGCCAAGCATTGGTTACTTCCGTCATCGCCAAGGAAACCCCTTGCTGATTATTACCCTGTCCACCCTGTCCACCTGTACTGCTAGTGGTCATCGAAAGGTTAAAATCCCAGGGAATCCATGTTATTTTTTTAGTGGAATGAGTATAGAGGTAATAATTATGAGCCATCGCTCCGTAAGCATCCCAATTCACAATGACGTTGTTGACCGCTAGCATTTTCAAATAATGATCTACATTAAAAACCTTTTCCAAATCACTTCGCCACTGACTCGCATTGCTCGTGCGTGTACTAGCATTTAGGGCAGTTATGAAGCTTTGTACATCCGAGTAATCAGCGGCTGTTTTGTTATTTTTCTTCTCAAAATCGTCTTGTACAAAAGTTTTTAATGCCGACTCTGGCTTGTAAATATTACCATCGTCTTCACCAAACTGATTTTTTATCATCGTGTCGTCTATTACTTCTACCATTGTGTACACACCACAATATTTTAGCCCATCACCGAAATTGATGTACACTTTATAAAAGGCAGTTTGAGCACTTGGAATGCCCGCTGCTCTGAATAAATCACTTGCTATTTTATCCCTCATTAGCGAGTTATCATTATATCCCGGCGACATCGAGAATTCTTTAAAGCCATAAAAACGTTGATTTTTGATTTCGGGATAGGTATCTTCAAACTCATCAAAATTCAATTTAAAAGGCAATTTATAGTTGCCACTTCGCCATGCTCCCGATAAACTAGAGTTTCCTTTGAGCCTGAAACCAGTGTGATACCATTCTTTACCGTTGAATTTTACTGAGGTGGCTACATAGATAGGGTCGCCAGTGATGAGATCTAAGCCACCACCACCAGCGTTCCCACCCCCTCCGCCACCGGGATTTGCCCCGCCAGGCATCCCAATGCCAGATGAACTTGCACCAAAATCTGACCCAGATTTGGTTTTCATATCACTTTTGATGGTCTGCCAATCTGCCGACGTCATCGTAATTTCAAGCGTATTTACTTTATCCTGTGGAAAAGCCACATCATAATCTGGGCTAACGCTGTTGCCATGAGACGCTTCCGTCCAGTCGGGTGTAGAGGCACTTATTTCATCGTTTACCTTGCACGAAGACAAGGCCATTATTCCCATTAAGAGAAAGGCCCCTAAGCTGTTGATTTTCATATTGGTTTATTTGTATGGGGTAAAAAACCTCACCCCTAGCCCGACTACGCGTCCCGCTCTCCTCCAGAGAGGGGAATCTTCGAGTACTCGTTTCTCCCCTCTCTGAAAAGAGCGGGACGCGTAGTCGGGCAGGGGGTGAGGTTTATACATCGAAGACCAGCCCCATATTCCAACCGTTGCATACGTGTAGATGAATGTCGTGTTTGTGTAGATAGATTATTTATTCCATCAAAAAAGTCTGAACAGCCTCTTGTCGTGCCTCAATGTGTTTCTTAAGCCCTTCAAATTCCTTTTCAAAAGCATTTACATCAGTCAATTGCGAATAAGGCTTTTGTTCTAACGCCACCAAAGGTTTTAATAATTGGTAGTGTTCATCCAACAAAGCGTGCATTTTGGCAGGTGTGAAAATATACACACTAAAGGCCTTTACATAGTTTTTGTATCGTTTGGCATATACCTCATCATCCATCAAAAAACGGATTAATGGCCAGCGGTCTGTTACCTCTTTTTGGGATAACGACCCACTTTTCCCCATCATAGGAGGCATCTCTCTCCCACCCGTCGGCATAGCAGGGGCATCGCCTTGTTGCATGGTTGGGTTAAAGGCAGGCATCCCATTCATATCGGGCGGCCCCGCAAAACCACCACCACCTCTGCCAGTTTTCAGCGATTCATTATTATCCCAAGGAATCCACGTAAGGTGCCCCAGCGGAGAATTGTAGAGGTAAAAGTTATGCGCCATCGCTCCGTAAGTATCCCAATTAACCGCCACAGCATTGACGGCTAACCATTTCAAAAACTGGTTTACATTGAATACGCCCTCTAAATCGCTTCGCCATTGTGCAGCATTACTGGTGCGCGACGACGCATTTAATACCTTAATCAACTGCTTGATGTCGCTCCAGTCGGCAGGAGAACTTTTTTTATTTTTTCTTTCAAAAGCAGTACTATCAAACCTTGCGAAGGTGGATTCTGGCTTATAAATATTGCCCGACTTCTCGCCAAACTGTGTTTTAATCATAGTGTCGTCTACTACTTCCACCATCGTATAAATACCACAATATTTTCCACCTTCTCCGAAATCAATATATACCTGATAATAAGCAGTTTGCGGAGCATTGATGCCTGCTTTTTGAAAAATTTCGTTCATTACTTTTTCTCTCATTAACGAATTATCACCCATAGCAGGTGACATGGAGAGTTCTTCAAACCCATAAAAATCACTTCCTTTTTTGATGTATTTCCCAAAGTTTAGTCTAAAGGGTAATTTATAAATCCCTTGTCCCCACGACATCATCAAGCTAGAATTCCCTTTTAGTCTGAAACCCACCTGTTGCCAAGTACTATCTTTAAAAGTAAGTTTCGCCGAAACGTATGGTGGGTCTTTTTGTATCATCTTCATCGGAGAACCCCATTGCCTATCCTGTCTGTTTGGAGTATTTCTATCAAAGTTAGGCGGAGGCATATTGGGCATTCCTCGTCCGTTTTTCATGGTGCCAAATTCAGTCTTTAAAATGTTTTTCATTTCTGACTGAATATGTTGCCAGTCTTCTTTCTTTAAGGTAATGACCAATTTGTTTACCTTTCGTTGAGGGAAGACGATGTCATATTGTGGGTTTTCGTGGCTGGACTGTGCAAGTATTGAACTAGCCAGAGCCGAGCAGAGGATAATAAGAATGAATTTACGGATAAACATGGTTATAGTATTTTATGATTGGGAAAGCAACCTCTTGATGTTTCATTTGTAGTAGAGAAATTACGCTAGAAGCCTTAGTAACATTTACAGTAGGTACAATTCGACTACGTATCCTGCTCTCCTTTCTATTAGCGGGTGACTTAAGTCACCCGCTAATAGAAATAGGTTTTAACCGCTACATCTTCAAAGTAACACACCAACGAGTTACTGAATAAATGAGTGTAGAATACTAGATTACTTGTGTAGATAAAAGCCCAATTTGAAGGCATTTTCAATCAAAATATGCACAATGAATGTATTGATAGACACTTGTAACGACCTCAAAACTATATCAGTAAATAAAAGCGTAACTTGACACCAAATTTTTGATAAACTTCTCGTTGTATTCATGCTATGAAGTATTTAGAGCGATATTCCTTTTTAATACATATTTTGGGGTGGTTGGTGTTTATTTTAGCCCCCATTTCTTTCTTCCCATTCTCTATAAAGGAAAGCCTGAAGTTTTACCCTTTTCTGGTCTCCAACCTTATCAACAACTTTTTATTGATAGGACTATTTTATTTCAACCTACATTGGCTGACGCCGAATACCCTTCAAAAAGGCACATGGGGTACATTCATCGGTTTATTGCTAGGGGCATTCATCGTCATGTTTGTAATCGATAAGGTGATTTTTGACGTTACTTTTGATGATATGCCACGACCAAGACATGATGGTCCACCACCATTACATGGCGAGGGGCGTCCGCGACCGTTTTTCGCAGGGCCACCCATGATGCTCAATTCACCTCATTTTTTGGGGATGTTTGTCTCGTTTATTTTGGTGGTAGCACTCAGCAGTGTGATTGCCCTCTGGAGAGAACGCACAGAAAATAAGGCTATCCAACAGCAAATTATTTATGAAAAAATAGCCGCAGAATTGGCGGTGTTGAAATTGCAAGTAAGCCCTCATTTTCTGTTTAATACCCTTAATAATATTCGCTGGCTTGCACGACAAAAATCTGAACAAACAGAAGGATATATTCTCAAGCTTTCAGACTTGCTACGGTACATGATTTACCATGCCAACCATGACAAAGTAGCTTTTTCGCAAGAAATAAAGTACCTCAACGATTATATCGACTTGCAACGCATGAGGCTGATTGACCCTTCAAAGGTAATATTTGAGGTAGAGGGCGATACGGAAACCTTGATGATAGAACCCATGTTGTTTATTCCCTTTGTAGAAAATGCCTTTAAATATGGCGTGCATAGTCAGCAAGATACGCCCATTGAATTTCGTTTGTCTATCAAGGACAAAGTATTACACTTTTATAGTAAAAATGATATTTTTACGGGAAACTCTCCTTTGTTAGAAGAAGAGTCTGGCATTGGGATTCCGAATGTAAAGAAGCGACTAGCCTTGCATTATCCCGACAAACACCAGCTTAGTATTAACACTGAATGGGGACAGTTTGAAGTAAATTTATTGATAAACCTGAGCGCATGAAAATACGTTGTTTGGCTGTAGACGATGAGCCATTTGCCCTGAATATCTTGGTAGATGATTTACAAAAAATACCTTATCTTGATTTAGTAAAGTCAACGACCAATCCTTTAGAAGTGTTTGACATCTTGAAAAAGGAAACGATAGACTTACTTTTTATTGATATTCAAATGCCTAGTCTGACTGGCATACAATTGCTCAAAAGTCTTTCCGAATCGCCTATGGTGATTTTTACGACGGCTTTTGAGCAATATGCCCTACAAAGCTATGACCTGAATGTGGTAGATTATTTATTAAAGCCCATTGCCTTTGAGCGCCTGCTGAAAGCAACTAACAAAGCCAACGAATTATTTATTTTAAGGCAATTGTCTAAAACTACTCCTTTGCCAACAAGTGAAGAAAATGAGCCTGATTGTTGTTTTGTGTATTCGGAATACAAGGAAATTAAAATCATGTATGATGAAATTCTATACATAGAAGGCTTGAAAGACTATGTGAAGATTTATACCGTAAAATGCCCTCAGAAGCCTATCCTGACGCGATTAAACCTAAAGGCAATGGAGGTGAAATTATCTGAAAAGGTATTTTGCCGAATACACAATTCCTATATCGTCAATTTAAAAAAGATAGACAGTTTTCAGAAAACCAAAATCAATATAGGGCCTATAGAAATCCCGATTGGTAATCGTTTTTTTGATTTTTTTGAGGAGAGGTATCGGGGGAAGCGGTAAATGTAGGGCTGAATTGCATTTGGCCGTTTCCGATATAGGCTGAATGCAATTCAGCCCTACTTTTTGAATCTCGACCAGCCACGGAGGTAGGGATTCAAACCCTAAAACCTTCGATATTATAGTAGTTTTGATGAAAGCCTAATTGATTATTCTTTCTAATGGTCTAAAATATCCTTTAATGCAATTAATATTTTTCACACATATTTGGATATGATTTTTATCTTTAAATCCTGCACCTTCATATAGTGCATTCCCTTCCCAGAAAACTCCTCTAGCAGAATCGAATTCTTTTTCACCAGTTGCTTTCAAAAAACCATGTAAAGATTCAATTACTGCACAATCGAGTTCTCTCAGAGCTAAATCTTCATCTCTACCTTTATTCTTTGGCATTGGTGTACCAGATGCCATTAATGTAGTAGATAGTATCTCGTGCCCTTTTTTTAGTAGTTCAAAGTTTTTAGAATCCAATAAGTCTAAGCAATATCCTAAGTCAATAATAGCTCCAATAACAGAAGGTTCTTTTATAATAGAATTTTTCCTTTTACTTGATTCAATTGCCCATTCCATGGCTCTTTTTGGGCTGTTGTCCCAAAAATATATGCCATTTCCTAGCCAATCATATATATTGATTTTAGGTTCTAAATCTTCGGTAGAACTATTGATAATTTTATCAACAATACTTTTGTCTGTACCATGAAAACCAAGAATTAGACCAGTTCTTGAGGTATACATATATCTTTGTATCTATCTTCAAGGTCACCTTCTTTATCTACAATCCCTGCATCCTGTAGAAACTGCTTAGATGATTCCTTACTTTTTTTTATATTTTCTATGAAAGCATCCATCTTCAATAGAAGTTCATCAACTTTTCTGTCTTCCATAACTTTATTATTTATATACAAATATATGTTTTTAAATAATTTTAACGATATGAT
>NZ_JBWKYN010000181.1:0-12182 GCF_059423785.1 Arcicella sp. GW458-12-2-14-TSB2
ATCTTAAGAATAGGTTTTTAACACAGCACCTTGATGAAAGAAAAGTAACCGCGCGGCGGACCGCAAAAGAAAATCAAGAAATTCCGAAACTCGCTTCGCTCAAACAGCGGAATTTCGAAAAAATGCTGACGCCATCAAAATGTAAATTTAGATTTATGAATTTTTCTAAAATTTAAGCATACCCTACGTTTCTATAATAATCGTCTTTACACCCACCCATTTATTTTCTTCATAAATTCCGAATAAATATACCCCAATTTCTACTTCTCCTATTTTTAATACCTGTATGTCTTTTAGGTGTTCGGTCAGTAGGGCTTGTAGTTTTATGGCATCGTCCACGTATTTTTTTTCTTCTTCACCAAACCAGTCTTCCACTTTAGTCAATGGCGCAAAGAAATCCTCAACCGTTATGCTGTCGATAGATTTATCGGGTTCAATGCCATTAAATAGCTTAAAGTCTTGGATACCAATACTTTCTGAAGTAGTATATTCCATCTCAAAATACTCAATAGCCTCATCCGACTCACTTGGGTATCGTAAATCATCAATTAAAGGCAGTATTTGTTCTTTCAGCGTATTCACCGTGTTATTATCTGAGGTTGTTTCAAGCATCGCTTTGTTTCTTTTAGTATTTAGAAATCTTCTATAATAATGGTTGAAATTAGAAAAATCTGTCTATAATTGCACTCAAAATTTTTAAAACTGATAAAAACAATTCCCTATGTTAGAACAATTGATGGGTCTTATCAAAGATCATTCTCAGGAAGCTATCGTTAAAAATCCTGCTATACCTAACGAAAAAAACCAAGATGCCATGCAAACTATCATGACCGCCGTGACAAGTGGCTTGAAAAACCAAGCCCTAAGCGGGGAAGGAGGCATGGGTGCGTTAACTAGCCTATTGGGTGGACAAACGGGCTTGAATGCAGGTAGCTTGATGGCTAACCCTATCGTGGCAAATATTGCGCAGCAAGCCATTGGTAGCTTGATGCAAAAATTTGGCTTAGACAAAACTGCGGCTGCGGGTATTGTTTCGCAAGTTTTACCACAGGTAATGAATAGCCTGATTACTAAGACAAACGACCCTAACGATACTTCATTTAACATGAATGATATCACAGGTGCTTTGGCCGATGGAAATTTGGATATGAATGATGTAAAGAATATTGCAGGAAAATTCATGAGTGATAGTGGCGGAGCAGGTAATGGTATTGGTGGAATGCTTGGTGGGCTTTTTGGAAAGTAGGGTTCTATTCTTCCTATTAGCTGGTGATTTTTTGTTTTTATTGATTACCTACAAGCATATAAATAGTTGATAGTGAATCTCTTATGCCTATACCTAGCGAGGGACTTAAGTCCCTCGCTAGGTATAGGTATAAGAGATTTACGTAGTCAGGCTGTGACATTAGACGACCAAAGCTCGGTTTGAAAGGCTATTTAAGCCCATTTCAACCAATTTTATCAATAATCACATCTTCGTTTCAACTTTGTAAAAGATGTGGGTAATCGATAATCTTTAAGCCACCAACTAATAGGAAAAAATATTAATGTAGTTATTTATTTACCCAACATTTGTGTGCTGTGTGCCACAAATCACCATCAAGAGCGGACGTTTTCCATACGTCCCAACGATGTTATTCCTACTTTCCATTCTTCGTTATGGATAAACGATTAGGTGTTTGGCTAGCTCAAAAGGATTTGATATATTTAGGTAATTATCTTATAATCCTTTCATCTTCAACAATTTTGCTATGAACAAACCCTTTTTACTCTTCTTATTAATCTGTTCTTTTATCAGCCACGCCCAACAGTTTTCGGTTACCTATGGCGAAAATCTCAGTAAGACTCCCTTAGATGGCAGGCTCATGCTGTTTCTTGCTGATAATGATAAAAAAGAACCACGCAAACAAATTAGTGATGATGCCGACAGTCAATTAATGTTTGGGATAAATGTAGATAACTGGAAGCCCAACCAAGTACAATTGATAGATAGCAAAGCCTTCGGTTACCCTATCAGAAGCATCAAGCAAATTCCCGATGGCGTATATTATGCACAGGTTTTGCTACACAAATATGAAACTTTTCACAGAGCCGACGGTCATACTGTAAAGCTACCCATGGATAGGGGAGAAGGTCAGCAGTTTAATGAAGCCCCAGGGAATATTTATAGTATCCCTGTCAAGATTACCTTTAAAAAAGCTCTTAATCAGGTCATAAAACTAAAGATAGAGAAAGAGATTCCGCCCATTCCTGCTCCACAGGACACCAAGTATATCAAGCATATTAAAATGAAAAGCGAGCTGCTCAGTAAATTCTGGGGAAGAGATATTTACTTAGGGGCAAACATTTTAATACCAGAAGGCTTTGATACCCATCCACAAGCACATTATCCTTTAGCCATTTTTCATGGACATTTCCCTGCTGATTTCTCTGGTTTTAGCGAAACACCTCCACCCGCTGATATGAAAACGGATGATTATTCAGCCAGATTTAATATTTATGGGTATAACAAAATTGTAAAAGAGGAGGCCTATAATTTTTATAAGCAATGGACAAGCAAGGATTTTCCAAGAATGTTAATCATTGAAATTCAGCATGCCAATCAATTCTATGATGATTCTTATGCCGTAAATTCAGCCAACATTGGGCCTTATGGCGATGCCATTACGTATGAGTTGATACCTTATATAGAAAAGCAGTTTCGAGGGATTGGGCAAGGTTGGGCTAGGTTTATGTATGGAGGCTCTACGGGTGGTTGGGAAGCCTTGGCAGCACAAATATTTTATCCTGACGAATACAATGGATGTTTTGCGGCTTGTCCCGACCCAATCTCTTTTGAAGCATACTCTTCGATAGATTTGTATAAATACCCTAATGCTTATTATTATGAAAGCCCTTGGAAAAGAACCGCTATTCCGGGGAAACGAGATTATTTAGGGAAAGTGAAATGTACAGTAGAGGATATGAATTACCATGAATTAGCCATCGGCGATAAAACGCGTTCGGGTGGGCAATGGGATATTTGGGAGGCTGTATATTCGCCTGTGGGGAGTGATGGCTATCCTCAAAGGATTTTTGATAAGACGACTGGTGTCATCGATAAAAAGGTAGCGGAATACTGGAAAGAGCATTTCGATTTACTCCATATCTTAAAAAGAGATTGGGGAACACTTGGCCCCAAGTTACAAGGCAAAATCCATATTTACTGTGGCGACATGGATAACTATTACTTAAACAATGCCGTCTATCTGATGGAAGACTATCTGAAAGGAGTAAAAAATCCTACCTATGACGGTGAGGTAACCTATGGCGACCGTGCCGAACATTGCTGGAATGGTGACCCTAATCAGCCCAACTATATTTCAAGGTTACGGTATAATACCATGTATATTCCCAAAATCTTAAAGCGTATCGAGCAGTCAGCACCCAAAGGGGCAGATTTGACTAGTTGGAAGTATTGATAAGACTTGTAGTATGTTTTCTTACGACTTTAAATTGAAAGAGCGTCACGTTCGAATTTGATAAAAATGATATTTGTTTATCAAGTAGGGACGTATGCAATACGTCCCTACTTCAACTTTTTATAGAAACTTATTGAATGGTATGTTGGATATTTTTTGTGTTGAAAAATATCATTTGCAAAGGAATTACACGAAATTCAGACCCTAGCCTTTAGCCTACTTAGGGTTTCTTGAGAGATATTTAGGTAAGAAGCCACCATTTTATTAGGCAAACGCCTTACTACCATAGGGTTTTGGTCAAGTAGTTGTCTATAGCGTTCGGTGGCATCTTGGGTAATAAAAGACATCAGTCGGTTGGTGTTGTTTATATAAGCTTTCTCTAGGTAACTTCTGTAAAACTTTTCCCATTGAGGAATAATATCGAGTAAGTGATAAAAATCTTTATGGTTAATATAAAGCAGCTTAGTATGTTCTATGGCTTGGATGTATTCTTCGGAAGGAACATTGGCAATGAAACTATTCAAGGCAGTAGCAAACTGATTTTCAAAGGCAAAATACCGTGTGGCTTCTTGTCCGTCATGATTGATAAAGAATATCCTCAAACAACCTTTGCCAACAAAAAAAGTTCGCTGGCTGGTTTGTCCCTGACTAAGCAAGGTTTCATTTTTCTTGGCTTCCAAAGGCTTGAAATAAGAAAGAATGGTGTTTAATTCTACTTCATTAACGTTGATTATATCGTTAATGTAACTAATCAGTTGTTCGTACATTCAAAATTAATAATCTTTTCAGCTCCCAAATTATGGTTTTGAAGCTACTTTTTCAGCCAATTTACGGGCATTAGGAATGATAATGAATGCAGAAATGTAGGCTACGGGTAACATTACACTCCATGCTTTTAGGAATTTCATGAACCAATCTTCGCCAAAGCCATAGTTACGCATCAGGCCGACAAATGCCATTATCAACGTCATAGGGATTACTACAAAAAGAGTATTGATATACTTAAAATGTTTTTGTTTCATTGTTTAAATTGTTTTAATAATTAATGATGCTACAAAATTGCAACAATCTTTACTGCCAAAGATTGATGTAGGTCAAAAAATGATTTTATCAAAATCAAAATTTACTGAGTACATCCCACATCACCCGTAATGCCTATTTTGTGCACAAACTAATTACCAATAATCCTCTTTCTGTGTTCAAGTCCCCAATTAGCAATAACGCTAGTTACCTGTTTTAAAGTAGCACCATATTCTGTGATTTCATAAACTACACTGATAGGCTGGGAATCTATCACTGTGCGCGTAATTAATTGATTTACTTCTAGTTCCTTTAGCTCACGGCTAAGCATCTTACCTGAAATGCCGTTTATTTCCTTTAGTAAATCCGTATATCGCTTCTTTTCAAAGCAAAGGCATGCTATGATTGAGACTTTCCATTTGCCACTCAGAATATCCATTACATCATGAATCGCCATGATAGTTTTAGTACAGTCTTTGATGGTGGGTCTCTCTGCTATTTCCATCATTTGTCAGTTAGTTACTTTTTTGTCACTGTTACTTTTGGTAACAAAGTTACTATTGTTTGTGTTCATAATTAAGTGTTATAACATTGAATTTTTAAAAAGACAACAAATGGAATTATTAAAAGCTTTAGAGTGGCGTTATGCAACTAAGAAAATGAACGGCAATGTCGTTCCTCAAGAGAAAATAGATTATATCCTTGAAGCTGCAAGATTGGCTCCTTCGTCCTCAGGACTACAGCCTTATCAGGTATTCGTAATTTCGAACAAAGAGCTTTTAGAGAAAATAAAACAAATAGGTTTCAACCAAAGCCAGATAACAGATGCTTCGCACGTATTGGTTTTTGCTGCTTGGGACGGTTATTCATTAGAGAAAATCGATAAAGTGTTTGCCAGAACCATTGCCGAAAGAGGTTTACCTGCTACGCAAATGGATGATTACAAAAAAATGCTGTGGGGCATGTATGAGCCACTAGGGCAAGAATGGCACGCTACACACGCAGCAAAACAAGCTTATATTGCCTTTGGCTTGGCGATAGCGGCAGCCGCAGAACAGCAAGTAGATGCTACTCCAATGGAAGGTTTTATCCCTGCCGAGCTTGATAAATTATTAGGATTAGAAGCACTAGGCCTTAAAAGTACTGTGATTTTACCATTAGGGTATCGCGACGAAGCGAACGACTGGTTGGTAAATATGAAAAAAGTAAGAACGCCGAAAGACGCTTTTGTTACTGAGATTAAGTAATGGATTACTATTAGCTTAGTCAATTTTCACGTTAGCTTATTCAACTTTTTAAAAGTTGAATAAGCTAATCACTAAAGACCTACTCTAAATCCTTATTATCAATATCCAGTCTGCTAAATGCAGATTAACAGAAGAGGAAGAAAACTATATATTCTTGTCTCGAATAATATGTGCTAGTTTTTTTGCATCATTTTTGAAGGCTTCTATTTCCCCAATATGCGATGCTGTAAATGCTAACAATGCAGGATTAGCCTCTGTCATATCAGTATATTTTTTAGCTTTCAAGTTTTTATAGATAGCCATAGGTGTTTTGAAAATGCCGTTGGGTATACCCCACAAACCTAATAATAGCGTTGAAAAAATGGCATTATTATTTGTTTTGTCTAAACAACTAGGACAAGCAATTACGGCTTCTGCTGTAGTGTAGGTTAAAATTATCATGCTTTTTACTTTATATGCCAGTGTTCCATTGAGCTTTTGTGTTGTAGAACCACAAATTGGGCAAGGTAAGTCTCTTAAAATATTTGAATACCTTTCTATTTCTTCCAGTGAAAATTCTTGATTCTGAGCTTTGGCAGCCTTTAATAAATCAGGATTAAGGTTTCTTTTTTTTATTTCCTTTTCTATGATTTTGTACACTTCTGGCCTTAATCCGTATGCATCCTTTGAGGCAATTTGCTCAATTTTTTCATCAGACATGCTCGCATAGTTTTCTTCAATTCTTTTAAGGTCAATTCCTGACATATATTCTTAGCGTTAAGTTTTGATAGGGAAGTTAAAGCAAGTATTTGCAGATACATAAAAACGTTGCATTAAATCTTTGTCATAGTGATCATACAGTCCATACAACGTAGTTGGATATTTTGCTACAGTATTTTTATCAAAATCCCTTAGCAACGAAATGTTGAGCTGATAGGATTTATCCGCAATTTTAGATTGAAACGCATAAACCGTATTGTTATACAATCCGCCTTCCGACTGCTTTTGAGCAACAGCAACACCAGATAAAGTGAGCAAGGATGAAAACAGGAAAATGATAGTAGCGATATAATTTTTCATTATTTGAAGGTGTGTAGATGGATTTATTTAATTGTCCAGATTTTTTTAACGTTGATTTTTACAAAAAACAAGAGAGGCACTAGGTGCGTAAAACTTTCATAAAAATAGCGATTTTTTTTTGAAAAACAAAATATTACCACCAAATTTTTGGGCCATGCCTAGCGTTTATTTCAGCATATATTCTAAAAAAAAATATCTAAGTAAAAGATTTTTAACAGCAACAACTTCTTTATTATTGTTGTTGTTATTTTTATTATTGTTGTTGTTATTGTTTTTACTGTTTTAATAGTTTTCTATTGTTTTATTATAGTGTCTTTGCTTCTGTCGTGCTGTGGTAGTTGCTTCTGCACTGCTCTGGTATATGCTTCTGTCGTGCTGTGGTATTTTTTACCAAAGCACGACAGAAGCAAAATGGATAAAAAAAAGCGACCTTGGCAACAAGATTATTGCCAGTTTTGGGAGGAATTATTTTGTCAATAATTAGACAAAATAATTCCTCTAACCACTAAGGTTTTCTCAATTAATAAATACTGTCTTTTGACCTAAAAGATATACTTAAACTTATTAACGCTAATATTATACGTTATTGTCGATACTACAAGCCATCATGAAAAGACTTACCCAAAAACTTTCATAATAGCTAAAAAATGTGTAATTTAGAACCACAGTTACACCTTAATATACCCTCTATAATGAATCCAACAATCGAACTCATTAGCTACTTTTTAGCAATATACTTAGCCTTCTATTTGTAGTAAAGTAAATAACATTTGTCCTTTGTATCGCACTACATTCGTTTTTCATCTTTTTTTGGCAAATCAAATACTTACACTTCGAGTGGAAAAAATCACTTGGACCAGCTTGGTAAAAAAGCTCGAATGAAGTAGAGAGTAAAGAGATACAAATATTACTTTTGTACAATATCTAAAACGCTATACATTATGAATAAAGTCCTACGTACACTTATCTTTATCAGTTGCTACTTTTTAAGTCTTCATGTTACTTATGCTCAACAGTGGAAGACATATAATTCTCTTGGTGATATTAATTGTCAATTTTCTGCAAAAGACTCAACCTTATGGATTGGAGCAAATGGTGGTATTGTGCATTATGATAAAGACTACAAGCTTGTAGCTTTTTATAATCAAAATGATGGTTTAGATAGTTTAATTACTTCAATCAAAGAAGACATTTATGGCAACATTTGGGCCAGTTGTAGTAGTCGTTATCTTTTAGTTAACTATAATTTATCCTATAATAAAACGTTTGTTTTTGATGGTTCAGTTTGGGTAGATGCTAATATTTTAGGAAGATCATTCATCACGACGGAACCTCTTTTATTCTATTCAAATGATGGTAATGAATGGATTAGCTATGACAAAGGAAATAAATTTATTCAAGTAGGTAAAGACACCGTTTATACCTCTTACGATTGGGAAAGGCAAGGAATAAAGTCTTTTGATAATAAAAGTCTTTTAGTGGATTCTAAGGGTCATTTTTGGAAAATTGATGGAGCATTCTTTTGGAGTTTTGATGGTAACAAATGGAATAAATATGATTATAACAATAGTTCTCTTCCTCAAAGTTACGATTACTCTCATGCAGTTATCGACCACAACGATAATATTTATTTTACAACGTTTTACAATGAGCTTTACAGATTTAATACCTCTTCAAAAACCTTGATGTTAATTCCTACCCTCAATAAAAAAGTATATAATCTCTTGGCTACTAGAAATGGGGATATTTTAGTAATAGATTCTAACGATGATGTGTATCGTTTAGTTAATCAAGATTTAACTTTATTTACCCCTAATTTTAAAGCCAGTCATACTATTTATGAAGATATAAAAAAGAATTTAATAATAGCAAGTGGTTATAGCAGTTATGTTTCTATTACTCTATTGAAAGACAATAAATTTACGCTATTGGATTTACCCCAAGCAAGAAATTTCTGTGATTATACAATTCAGAAAGCTCTTGCTGATGGTAAGGATAGAATCTGGGCTTTAGATGGTTCAAAAGTAATGCGCTTTGACGAAAAGAAAGGAGAGACTGTTGTTATTCCTGCTCAAGGCTTTGCTTTTTGTGCTGGGGAAGGTGATGATTTTTGGTTGGGTTCGTCTAACTCTGTGATTCAGATAAACCAAGAAAACGGAATCACCTTAAAAACATACCCCCTTAATGTTGGCTATATTATTAAAATGTTGCATGATAAAAACCATAATATTTGGGCTTTATCATACAAATATAATTACCCAGAAGGGGTCAAGTATTTTTTATCATATTATGATAAAAAAACATGGACGACATTTAACCTCGATGGAGAAGCAGATATTGCCATAAATCCTATTGCTGGTATTAATGTAATGCTATCAAATGGGCTTTATATTCATGATGGTATAAGTTTAAAAGCCAGTAACTATTTGAATTACCCTTCTTTTGCTTTAAGATTGGTCAATGATGCTAATTTTGGATTATATGTTATTGCTCGAAAGAATGTGAATGATTATAATAAAGACATTTATCAATTAATTGAAAATAAATTTGAAAAAATACCAATTCCAAATGAGTTTGGAATTGGGTTATATGGCTCTTCTGATGATTTTTTGGTTGATTATAAAGGTAATTTTTGGAGTGTAACAGGGCGTGAAATTAAAATGTATAATCGTAAAACACTTACTACTTTTAAAAACCCATTTGTGCCAGAAGAAGCATTCGATTTAACAATATACGGAACTGTGCATGAATCTAAAGATAGTAGAATTTGGTTTGGGAGCTATGGAAGATTTTCTGTTTTAACGTTAGATTGCAAAAATCCTTTACCTAAATCTCTTCTTACTGAAAAGACGGATATATTGGGGACTAGACAAACAGAACTATCCGTTAATGAAAGTTATGCCACCAGTTTTGTTTGGCAAATCAGTAAAGACAGAGGTGCTACTTGGCGAGCTATCACCAACTTTGATTCCAGTTATGTGGGTCATAGGAGTAATAAATTGACCGTTAATCAAGCTAAACTTCGTGATAATAATATTGTTTATCGCTGTTTAGTCAATGGCGAATGTAATAGCGTATTGTCTGATACGGTAAGTATCCAAGCCAAACAATGTGAATTACCTCAAACGACGCTTCAACCTACAGCACAGACGACAATAGAAAGAAATTCAGCACAATTTGTTGTCAATGTTTCTGGAGCTTCAGTCTATCAATGGGAAATCAGTACGGACAAAGGAGTTACTTGGAATGTGCTTTCAAGTGCTGATACCTTATATCGAGGACAACAGAGTAATGTGTTGAGTATAGTATCTGCCAGTCTTTCCCAAAATACTTATCAATATCGTTGTGTGATAAAAAATGACTGCTATACAGTTTACAGTACTGCCGCACCTTTGGAAGTGACAATGATTTTAGGGATTGATACTTTTGAGCGTCCAGTACAGGCATATCCAAACCCAGCCAATGATAAGATTTATGTACAAGTAGCAACAAAATCCTACACATTAAGTTTGATTAATGGTAATGGTTCAACTATAAAGCAAGTATCAAATCAAGATAATATCTCCGTAAAAGATGTTCCAAACGGCTTTTATCTATTGCTATTAGAAAGCGGGAAAGAGCAACAAAGTTTTAAAATACAGGTTTTGAAATAGTGGCTGATTTTCGCCCTTACTCAGGATATGTCTATTAGTTATGAATAAAACAAGTAGGAACGAATTGCATTCGTCCTTTGTATCGTACGGCATTCATCTCTATAAAGTATCATATTGTTGTAACTGAATATCAATCATGAATAAACCCCTAATCATTGTATTACTAAACATTGTTTGTTTTATTGTAATTCGATATTTAAACTTCTTTCTAATCTTTTTGATGGGAGGCTATGCCAGTAATATGTACAAGGATTCTTATTGGTATTTTTTCCCTTTATATTTATTACAGGTGCTTATTTTAATATATTTTGCCAATAAAACCCAGCAAAAATTATACTATGTTGTTATCATTATTATTAGTCTTTTATATGTAGGTTCGTATTTGCGACTTATTCCAGGTGTTATTTTGCCATCTTAAAAGATTAGGATCACAGTTTGAAAATGTAAAAAATTGCTTTATGAAGTCTTAAAATTGCAATAATTTGAGGGGACATATAAACAAATTAAATTCATGAAAATACTTATCTCTGTTGCCAAAATAATAGTTATCTTATTATTAATCTTAGATTTATTTTTTTGGTTAATAGCACATGGTAGCGGTCATAAAATCCCATCAAAAACAGATTGGTCATTTGGGATTAGTAGCTTGATATTATTAGGGATAGTTTTTTTATTAAATATTATTAGTAAAAAATGAAGAGTAGGGACGAATGCAATTCGTCCTTTGCATCGTACTGCATTCATCCTTGTATAGCTCTTAGCCATAGAGTTACGAATCAATCTCAGATTGATTTAGATTTATAAGTGTAACAAGATGAGTTTAAGCATTCTAACAATAGCATAGACCAATAGGCATAAAAATAGGGAAGATATCGCTAGACATACTTCCCTAAATTCATTGTACAGAGGTTTAGTTGTATTACCATAGTTGTTAATGTTTTAAGATTAACGACTAGCTACAACTACATCACGGTTTGTGATAAGGTTTGTTTTGATCTCAAAAGTTTTTGATTCAACAACGTTAACATTTTGGCTAATTACTTCGATAGTATATTTTCCATCAGCTAAGCTAGAGAAATCAAAAGTTTTAGCGAATTTACCACCTTTAGTATCAACATATTCACGGTGAATTTCGTTTTTGTCAGCATCAGTAACTACTACTACTACTTTTTTGCTAGCTACGTTATCTACCCAAACGTTGAAGCTTAATGAGTTATTTACTTGAGCGATTTTGCTTTTTACTAGGCTAGCAGATTCATCAAGATTTGAAGCGAATGTATTTACGTTTGATAAGCAAACCATAGTAACTGCTACGATAAATGCTTTAACTGTGTTCTTGTTCATGACTTTATTATTTAATTGTTATTAATGATGAAAGTTATTAAAAGGATAATTTGTATTTTTCTAAGATTTATTTTCAGTATCGAAAAGTATTTTCTATCTGGACGTCACTTAATAAAAGATGCTTTTGGTATGAAAATGAAATTGAATTTAATTTTCAACTCAGCTCTTAGAACTTTATTCGTGTCATTTGTTTGACGATGTAAACTTATAAAAGGAATTTGATAACTCAATCATACAATGACAATTATTTTCACTTTTTCAAGAAAGTTCCTATTAAAAAAATCATATTTATTGGAATAGTACAATTATTGTAAATGCTAGTCTATAAAATATCAAAATAGTGATATGAATTTTTTGTATATAATATTGATTGATTTTCAGTGTATTAAGTGTTAATG
>NZ_JBWKYN010000182.1:0-11982 GCF_059423785.1 Arcicella sp. GW458-12-2-14-TSB2
GTACAGGGTTTTATGGTTTTTTAAAATGTACGTAGATTGACAAAGATAACGTTTTTTAATCTCTAATTTGATATGCCAGTACCGTTAAAAAGTGTTAAGAATTTACCAAAATGATAAATGGGGAGATTAATATGAAAAAAAGTCAAAAGAGAAATACGTTTACTTCATCTTTTGACTTTCTGTGTTAGTTTACTACTTTCTGTATTTCGTTTTCATTAACAGTTACTGGATACTTTGATTTTAGTTGATTTATCCAGTTTTCTAATAACTGTTTTTGGTAATCTCTGGTTATCTGACCACGAGCTTCTTTAAAAGTTTTTGTTCTAGGTTCTTCTACTTTCAAAATATTGATTGAAACGAATCTGCCTTTTAGGTTTAGGTTTTTTTCACCCACCGTCCATTCTACATCTTTTAAATATTCGTTTTCATCTTTCTTGAAAAATCCTTCTTCGGCAGTAAGACTATTTGGTTTCAAAGCATTGAAACGCTTAACAACGTCTTCCATTGAGTCTGATAAAAATCTAATACCTACTCTGCTGTTTTTGCTTCTATCAGTTTTCGAGATAGGCTTATACTTTCCATCATCTTTTTCGATGATTCTCATCGGAGTAATGCCACTGTTTATTAAATAGTTTACAGATTTTTTTGCTCTTTCTGCCGAAATATTTTCAGCTTCTTCGGGGTCAGAATTACCTGTTACTTCCACTATATAATCTCTATTTTTCAATAGAATAATATTTAAATCATAAAGCATTTTCTGAGCATCACTAGAAAGCACAGACTTATCTTTTTCAAAATAAATATCAGGGAATCTGCGATTCATCGGATAAGGAGCTTTCGCCAACAACGTTTTTGCTTGTTCTAAAGTCTCTTTACGGTCGCTAGAGATTACTTTGGCTAACACTCGGTGTGTGTATTGATATTGGTCGATGTGCTGATTGTAGAATTTTACTAGTGCCAATGAATCCAATGATTTTTCATAGACGTTATCATTCAGCATCTGTTTTTGCAGGATACCTTCTCTGTAATCCTGAATATCAGCACGGAACTCTGGGAATTTTATCTCAAGATTTGATTCTTCGTATCTAAGATTTTGATTCTCCACAAAAAGGTCGTACCAATCTTGTGGTGTTTTTTCATCAAGGGCTTTTAGTTTGGCTAATTGGCGTTGATGTTTCGTCACAAAACTATAAAAATCTTTTACCGATGAGCTTGTCTGATTGATAGTGAAGAGTTCTTTAGCCAGATAATCTTCCGTGCCGATTCTATCTTTATAGAAGTTTTCGATGGCTTCTTGCTTTACCGATAATATCTCTTGAAAGTTATTATCTTTTTGCAAACGCTTTACTAAATTATTCTTGATAATGATATTACGTGAAGCATCAGCTGTTATTTTCTGACGAATGAAAGGAGCCATCTCATCATATTTTGGCAAACTTTTCTTTTCAACTAACCTGAAAATATGCCAACCTAAGGAAGTTTGAATGGGCTGTGTATAATCGTTCTTTTCCTTTAAGGCAAAAACTGTTTCAACAATTTTTTGGTCAATCAGTGTACCTGCATCCCAAAATCTGTTCATTACCCCACCATTATCTTTGGTACGAGTATCTTCAGAGAAAACTCTACACACGCCTTCAAAAGGTTCATTTCTTTTTAGGTATTCGTAGGCCTCATCTATTTTTTTCTTAGCCTTTGTTGCTTCTTCTGACGAAGCAGAGGGCGAAAGACTTACAAGAATGTGGGCTAGTTTTACTTTTCCTCTAAACGAGTGTCTATCTAATACCTTTATCAAATGAAATCCTTTGTTGGTTCTAAAAGGATTAGACATTTCGCCTTTAGGAGTATTATAAGCGGCGGTTTCAAACGTATAATTATTTTCTAATACAGAGAGGAAGCCTAAATCTCCGCCTTTGGCTGCAGAGTAAGTATCTTTGGAATAAGTTTTTGCTAATTGGTCGAACGACTCTCCTTTGGTTATCCTAGCTCTTAAACTTTTCAATTCATTGTAGGCGGCCATTGTATCGGCAGGACTAGCATTTTTGGCCAAGGGAATAAAAATCTGAGCTACCCTTATTTCCTCACGCATTCTTTCATACGATTCTTGGATAAGCTTTTCTAAAATCAATTTATCTACTAAATATGGGCTAGCCAATTCTTTGCGGTAGGTCTCTATTTCTTCACGAAATGCACGCGTAGTATCTTTCCCCATACGCTCGGCAGCGTATACGATTAGCTTATAATTAATGTAATTATTAATAAACTCTTTCTGATTATCTTTTCGGACACTATCGCTTTGAGTAAGCTTTTGGTAAGTTTGGGAGAATTCTTTTGAATTGATAGTTCTATTCCCGATTTTAAGGGCATAATTCTCATTTTGAGCTTCGGCAGTGGTAACCGTTATCAATATTAATGCAATTAGCCTGTATATTCTGGTTAGTGATTTATTCATTATTTTCAATCTTAATTGTTTGAAGCAATTACTTCCAAACCTTTGATACCCCTAGATTTTATTCGCTTCAACACACAAAACGTATAAGTACATGGTACCTTATGTAACTATTAAATGCTTATGTTTATTGTAAGAGAATGACAAAAATATAAATAAAAACCCAGCAAAGTATTATGTCTATTTTATTAAAAAATATACATAATTTTATAAAATGCTGTTTTTTAGGTGCTTATGGTAAATGGGTGTATTAAATCAGCGTATTTTTAACTCATAAGTGAGTTTATACCGAAAAGTGTTCTTGAAATGCTCTCCTTCAAAGACTAAGTTGACGGGATAGGTATTTTGGGTAGTAGAAAGAGAATCTAGTTTTAATTCAAAGGTACTTTGTCCTAATAAATCGTCTTGGTCAAAACGCTCTGCAACCTTCAATCCTAAGCCTGCGGCTTGTAAGCTAGCGAAGACGATGGCAAGTGGGGTTTCATATTCAGCGATGTTGATGATAGTAGCTGGTATTTTTGCTAATCCTCCAAAATTATTGATTTTATTGATGGTTGCCATTGCTTTTTCATAATCGTCAATCTCCATCAAGATAACAGAAGATAACAATTTGCCATTTTCTGGAACTGTTAATTCTATCGTTTTAAATTTATCAGCCTTTACAACTTGACCTTTCTTTACGCTTTCAACGCCCCAAGAATTATTGATAACTTTTAAGATTTTCTTGTTTTCATCTACCAACGTAAGGGCATAAGTTAAAGAAACCTCATCAGCAAAGCTTAGGTCTTCTTCCAAATCAATCGCTTCAAGTGATTTAATCGTCAGTTCTACAATTTTATCTTTCTTCACTACGGGTGCCTGAGTAGTGGTAGCGCTAACAACTTTATTGCTCTTACAAGCCGTAAAGCATAGATAAACAGCTATTAATAGGATAAATTTACTATTAGCGGCAGTTTTGTTCTTGAGGAAGGATATTGTTATCATTTGGTAAATCATGGTTTAATAATTCAAAATAGGGCATTTCTATGCTTCTTTGCAAATTTTCTTAGCTACAATCCTTAAAGACTCCACTTTTGGATGAATCAGAGGCTGATAAATGATGTTAATACAATGTGTATTCTAATATTATTTAGATGAAAATGCCTCATAATCAATAAAGTTAGTGGTGTAATTTAAATAAAACTCAATTTATAAAATATTGGTATTTACCAACATTTATTATTGTTAGATAACCCAAATTTGCAATATAATTTTAACCTCCTAAAAGATCAACGATATGAAAGGCATAGCTAACAAGCAACTGATAGAACAATTAGAAAATAGGATAGAGCTTCATTTAAAAGAAAGCATTGAACTTTTTCAAAACCTTCATGAGAGTGTTTTACTACACCCTGCGAGTAATGGGGGGTGGAGTATTGCTCAATGCCTTGAACACTTGAATAGTTATGGACACTATTATTTACCCGCTATTAAAAAAGAGTTGAGTCCCCAACAATCTAATCATCCAAATTTAGTCTTCAAGAGTTCTATGTTGGGGGCTTACTTTACACAATTGATGGAGCCAAAAGAAAAGATGATGAAGATGAAAGCTACCAAAAGCCATAGCCCAGCAACTGACTTAGATGCCTATGCCGTAGTAGCCGAGTTTATTGCACAACAAGAGGAACTTTTGAGCTTATTAAAACAAAGTATTGAAGTAGATATGAATGCTATCCGTATACCAATTTCAATTGCAAAATTTATACGATTGAGATTAGGAGATGTATTCCAATTTTTAATTGCCCATAATCACCGCCATATTTTACAAGCCAAACGTAATTTATACATTAGTTACAATCAGCCTGTAGAAGACTAAAATTTACTGTATCCTCTAAATCCTATTTAATATATGAGTGTGTAAATACGCTAAAAAAGAATAAGCTCGTTATACGATGATATAACGAGCTTATCTTTGGTAAGTCTATCTTTAACTTTTATTATCAGGCGTTTTCTGTAATAAACTGCATTTTATGCAAGCTTGCATACCAGCCATCTTTTTCTAAAAGAGCTTCATGAGTGCCTTCTTCTTTGATTTCACCCTTATCTAAAACTAATATTTTATGGGCATTCTGAATCGTTGAAAGTCTGTGAGCAATCACAATGGCCGTTCTGCCTTTCATCAATTTAGCAATGGCATTCTGAATCATCTCTTCGGTTTCAGTATCGACTGAAGAAGTAGCTTCATCTAAAACAATAATTTTAGGGTCGTGTACTAAAGCCCTTACGAACGAAATTAATTGTCTTTGTCCTACAGAAAGGGTAGCCCCTCTTTCCATTACATTATAGTCGTAACCATCAGGTAATCGGTCAATAAACTCATGAGCACCTACTAGTTTGGCAGCCTCAATGATTTTTTCTCGGGTAATACTTTTGTCTCCAAGCGTAATATTGTTTTCGATGGTATCTGAAAATAAAAATACGTCTTGTAACACTACCCCAATCTTGCTTCTCAAACTATTCAATTCATAATTTTGTAAGTCGATATCATCCACCCATATTTTACCTTTATTGATTTCATAAAAGCGACTCAATAAATTAATGGTTGATGATTTACCCGCACCAGTTGCTCCGACTAATGCAATCGTTTCGCCTTGTTTTACTTCAAATGAAATATCTTTTAATACATATTCTTCGTCATTATACGCAAACCAAACATTTTCAAAACGAACATTGCCTTTTAACTGATCAGCTTTGTAAGTACCGTTATTCACTACGTATTCATCAGATTCTAATAGCTTGATAATCCTTTCAGTAGAAACAATACCCATTTGAAGCGTATTGAAACGGTCGGCCAAGAACCGAATAGGGCGGAAGAACAAGTTCATAAACATGATAAAGGCCGTAAGCGTACCCAAAGTCATGTCGTGTGTCAGGATTTGTTTTGAACCAAACCATACAATTAAACCTGTGCCTGCTGCTAAAATCACATCTGCTACAGGGAAATAGACTGAATATGCCCAAATAGAACGAATATGTGCGTCACGGTGTACTTCGTTGATAGCATGGAATTTATTGTATTCTATTTTCTCTGAATTGAAAATTTGTACAATGTTCATCCCTGTGATGTGCTCTTGGACAAATGAATTTAAGTTGGCAACTGCCAAACGTACTTCATTAAAGCTTTTCTTAATATATTCCTTAAACAGGTAGGTTGAAACAACCATAAATGGCACTGTACACAGACAGATTAAGGTTAGTCGCCAATCTGTCCAGAACATCACGCCTGTAATTAATATCAATTGTAAAATATCCCCAGCAATAGCTGCTAATCCTTCTGAAAATACATCATTAAGTGTTTCAATATCCGATACAGTACGGGTAACAAGGCGCCCGATAGGAGTATCATCAAAAAACTTTAGTCGAAGGGATAATATTTTCTCATATAATTCAACACGGATATCACGAATGACGGTTTGTCCTAACCAACCAGCCATATAAGCACTAACAAATTGAAGAAAGCCCTGTAACAACAATACACCTATCATCAACAAAAGCATGTTGGTAAGCATAGGGTAATTGCCTGCTACGATATAATTATCAATAGTATGGCGAATTAATAAAGGGTTGAGGGGTACAACACAAGCAGCAACCATGATAATAAGTACCAAAGACCAGAATCGTAATCGATAAGGGGAAAGGAAACTATATATTCTTTTAAGGACTTGAATGTCAAATATTTGGCCGCTTTTTTCTTCTTTTCTCATTTAATATTTTTAAAGAATTGAGGTGGTTTTCAATACTTACTTCAAAATTAACATAAGATTTTGTGGAATGGTTTAGAATGGTGGAAATAAGTAGTAACAAAAGTCCAGTTTTTTGTCATTATTTTAAGCACCGTAAAAGTCGAAATCAATACCGTATTTCCACTGATTTTGCAGGGTATAAATACGGTATTTTTGTTTAAAAACCTTTAATATGTTGATTTTGAGTAGGTTGTATAGATTAGCCTATTGTGATATTAATGATAAAATGGTAGCTTCAAATAGTTAAAACAAAATAAAGTATTCACAATTTAAACCCCTGATTATTATGGTAAAACTTTTTGTAACTCAAAGTAGAAATTATGATGAGAGAATTGATGACTTATCAGTGATACCTGTTGATGAAGACCCTAACCTAGGTGGAAGAGCTTTTTCTGGAGAAGAACTTGCAATAATGATAACGGAATTCTCTAATGAAATTATTGCAAATGCCTTTAAATTTAAAGCTTATTTATTTGATAAAGATAGTATCCAAAGACTAACAGACCAACCTGGTTATGAAGGTCTAGCTATTTACTTCGTTAAATATCTTGGGAGAATATCAGTAGCTTTATTTGCAATTGATAAAAATAATGAACCAGTAATATATACAAGACAAAGAAAGGTTAATGGACAAATTATCATTGAAGAAGGCATTTGGGGAGAGGAAGATGGCACAGGGCATCCACCAAATAAAATATATGATACATTAAAAATATTACAAAATACATAGTTACTAATATAGTGCCTCTAAACATTTTTGTGTAGAGGTACTATGTTTACAAATGAAATTTTCAAGGGATTTTAAATCAATTAGTTGTATGTATTTACAGATTGTTTATATCATTATTGTGATAATTTGCTTTTTTGTTTCATTGATGAATCAAAAATATCATGAGAAATACTTTAAAGTATTTACTTTCTTATTGTTTATTATCATAATTGTTGAAACAAGTGGATATACAATCTTCAGGTTATTCAAGATAAATAATCAATTTTTATTCCATATTTATGGACCTATTGAGTATTCCTGCATAGCTTATATTTATTCTTCTACTTTTAAAAATAGAATAGCAAAAAAAATAACCTTATTTTCAATTTTTATATTCATTATATTTTCAGCATTTAGCTCTCTGTATCTTCAGACTTTCACTGATACTCCTTATAATTTCCTTTTAAGGTGCTTGCTTATTATTGGGTTATCTCTATTTTATTTTTATGAATTATATCTAAAGGATGAGATCATAATTTTGACTAAACTACCCATGTTTTGGATAAGTGTAGGTAATTTCTTTTTTTATGCGGGTAATTTCTTTTTAATGGGTTTAATAGATACTTTAGAAAGAATGCACTCAGATTTGGTAAAACCGTTATTTAATATAAATACCATTCTTAATATATTTTTATACGTTATGTTTATTGTAGGATTCTTATGCAAAAGAAGATAGATGACATATTGTTGGTTTTAGCTTTTGGAACAATTATTTTCATTGGTCTAACTTCTTTTATTGTTGCTTTTATTATTCTCTTCCAAAAACGCCAAGCCAAACATCGTGAAGAAAAACAAGCGCTTAAAATCGCCTATGAACAAGAGATTCTTACCTCTCAGTTAGAAGTACAAAATCAAACTTTACAAGAGCTTTCACAGGAATTGCATGATAATATTGGTCAGTTACTTTCGGTAGCTAGAATTAATTTGAATGTAATGGAAGAGGAAATGCCTGATGATGATGGTTATATTAAACAAACTAATGAAATTATTAACCAATCTATCAACGATTTACGTGCTTTAACCAAAAGCTTAGATGGTGATTTTGTTCAACAATTTGGTTTAGAAGAAAGTCTTTCCTTAGAAATGGCAAGAATTCGCAAAACCAAACGCTTTGTTACTGAAATTCATACTGTAGGTGAGCAATATTCGCTTGGATATGAACGAGAAATTGTTTTATTTAGGGTATCGCAAGAAATTTTAAATAATGCCCTAAAGCATTCTAAAGCTAAAAACCTTAGCATTTTATTGAGTTATTTGCCTGATAGTTTTGAATTGTGTATTAAAGATGATGGACAAGGTTTTGATATAGAGGCCATCCAGCAGAAAGAAATAAGCCAGTCGGGAGCTGGATTAAGAAATATTCAACGACGAGTAAAACTAATTGGAGGAACATGTAGTATAACCTCTGAAATAGGAATCCAAACCCAGATTAAGATAACATTAAGCCACTAAAATTATAAAGAATGAAATACAAAATCGCTATTGTTGATGACCACACTTTGGTTGCCAATGCTTTGGCAGGTTTGGTTCAAAAAATGGAAAAGTATGAAGTGATGTACGAAGTTGCTAATGGGAAAGAGTTGATACACCACTTTAAATTAAAAATGATACCAGATGTTGTGCTATTAGACATCAATATGCCTGAAATGGACGGTTATGAAACGTCATTATGGGTAAAGAATAATCATCCAGAAGTAAAGGTGATTGCCCTTTCGATGTATGATAAAGAGGAGGCCATTGTTGGAATGTTGAGAAACGGTGCCAGAGGATATTTATTAAAAGGATGTAAACCGTCTGAACTAAGAATTGCTTTGGATAATGTGATGGATAAAGGGTTTTACTATACTGAATTTGTGACAGATAAATTATTGAAAAGTTTAAACCCTGAAAAAGTTAAAAACCCTATTAAAGAATTAGGACTTAGCGACCGTGAATTAGAGTTTGTTCGTTATGCTTGTTCTGAACTTACCTACAATGAAATTGCCAGTAAAATGTGTTGTGCCAATAGGACCGTAGATGGATACAGAGAACAGGCTTTCTATAAGATGAATGTGAAATCTAGGGTAGGAATCGTAATTGAAGCTATTCGGTTGGGAATAGTGGTTTTATAACATTAAACTTTTCTATTAGTCATCAGCTAATTAGAAATAGAAAGAAATTTTAATTACCCATTTTAAAGTCCTGTTGAGAGCAATCTTGACGGGATTTTTTGTCTTATGCAATTTGAAAAACTAAAAGGTCGAATGTTAAGGAAGTATTAGTAGATTAATAAAGACTATTATTAATTTATTTTATCAAAATGAAATAGAACTTTTACGATTCAATTATGCTTTAATTTGTAGGATTATACTTCACAATACTATTTTATCAATAATTCTCTTAAAACAATCTCCTTGAAAAATTTATTTAAAAATTACAAAACTGACCTAATTGCTACTTTCCGTTTGTCGCTACCCATTATTGCTGGTCAGCTTGGTATTATGATTATGGGTTTGGTAGATACTATACAAGTAGGCCGAATCGATAAAGGTGCGGTAGAGTCGCTAGCAGCAGCAGCAGATGCGAATGGTATTTTGATTAATATTTCTATTATTGGATATATCTGTTTGCAAATTGTTTCTCCTATGGTTTCAAAAGCCAAAGCCGAAAAGGATTTTGCGAAATGTCATCTATTATTGAAATCAAGTTTATGGGTGGCTATCCTCATGGGTATAGTTTGCTCTATTGCAGTAGTGGCTTTTGGTCTTAATATGGAAATTTTACAGCAACCTCCGCAGATTAAGACGCTTACACAAGAATACTTGTGGATTATGACTGCATCAACCATTCCAGCATTTCTTTTTTCAGCAATGAAGAGCTTTACAGATGGTCTTTCGCATACGAAAGTAGCCATGAATATTACATGGACTGCCTTATTATTGAATATTGTTCTGAACTATTTTCTAATCAATGGTATCTGGATTTTTCCTACTTTAGGTTTAAAGGGAGCGGGTTATGCTACCTGTATTGCCAGAGTATACATGCTGATTGCTATTACTTACTACGTTTTTCGTTCTGGAAAATTTAAAGATTATTTGGATGCTACGCTTCGGGTAGATGAAATGTCAGCACTAATCAAAAATATCC
Organism: Arcicella sp. GW458-12-2-14-TSB2; assembly: GCF_059423785.1. NCBI lineage: Bacteria > Pseudomonadati > Bacteroidota > Cytophagia > Cytophagales > Flectobacillaceae > Arcicella > Arcicella sp. GW458-12-2-14-TSB2. The sequence goes on from NZ_JBWKYN010000182.1 coordinate 10,124, forward strand.
TGAAAGTGGGAATCCCTAGTGGTTTTCAAGGATTTTTTGAGATTGCCGCTTTCTATGGGGCTGTTGTAATGATGGGTTGGATAAGTATTGAGCATAAAGCTGCTCACCAAGTTGCTATAGGGTTTGTTTCACTTACTTATATGGCATCTACAGGTATTGCGACCGCAGGAGGTATTAGGGTAGGAGCGGGAGTAGGAGAAAGAAACCGAAGTGCTATTTTTAAAGCTGGTACGGCTGCTTTATTGATGGGAATAATCTTTATGAGTATCTGCGGAATATTGATGCTTAGTTTTAATGATTTTTTTGCGAGTTACGTAAAAGATGAAGGCGTAATTGTACTAGCCGCTCAATTAATTATATGGGGTGGTATTTTTCAATTGTTTGATGGCGTTCAGGCTGTAAGTATTGGTATTTTAAGAGGAATACAGGATGTAAACGTTCCTACGCTCATTACCATCTTTGCTTACTGGGGGGTGGGCTTGCCTTTATGTTATGTTTTAGGGTTTGTCTATGATTTAAAACACATTGGTATTTGGATAGGCTTAACGCTAAGTCTGTTGGCTTCGGCAAGTTTACTAAGCTGGAGATTCTACAATAAAGTAGGCAAAATGGAATTATAATATTGTAGCACGACTTTCCAAGTCGTGAGCTAAAGGTTAGTGACTTTTTCAATTATTTTGTAAATTAAAAGTGTAAATCATACTGTTTAATGTTGAAAATAAACTAACCTTATAATGATAGATTTAAAATTTAATTATCCCTCTGTTCCTACAGAGATGGATTTAATCAAGCAATACTTTACGAATGACTTTGTCAATGAACAAAAAGATTTTTTATTATTTCCTCCCTTTCATGGCGATAAAAATACGATTGATTTAGGCGCTTCATGGCTAGGTTTATCATCTGAGCTTTTCCCAGACATCGTTGATATTGTCATGTGTAATAGTGGTAATCAGGCATTACTCTGTTTATTGCAGGCTTGTCGGAAACAATATGATTCAATCATTACTGAGCCTTTTACGTATGTATCCTTTAAAAGCATTGCTTTAGAAAATAACTATCAATTAATACCCTGCGAAGTTGATAATGAAGGTATTACGATAGAAGGCTTGGATGCGATTGTGAAAACCACTAGAAGTAAATTATTGTACATACAGCCAACCATACAAAATCCTACGTGTGTGGTCATGCCTATTGAAAGAAGGCGTCAGATAGCTGAGTATGCGAAGGAACATAGCCTTTTAATTATTGAAGACGATGCCTATCGGTTTATGTGTGTCAATCCTCCGCTTAGGTTTTTAGATTTACTGCCCGAGCAGACTATTCATATTTATAGCTTGTCTAAACCCTTTAATCCACTGATTAAAACTGCTTTTGTAGCCCTTCCGAAGTATTTGAAAACAAATGTGGCAGATTATATCAGGATGTCGTCTAGTGGCAATTCTTCCTTACTTAGTGGGTTGACTAGCTATTTATTACAAACGAATGCTCTTCAAACAATTATAGAACAAAAACAAGCTTTGGCAGAAAGGTTACAGAATATGGTAACGCCACTTTTAGAAGGACTTATCTATCGAACAAATCCTACTTGTAGTCATATTTGGATAACTTTACCTGACACTATCAATTCAACTAGATTAGTAAATGATATGGCGAGTAAACAAATAATCATCACCAGTGGAAATGAATTTGCCATTGATGAAAGCATTGATGGCGAAAAATATATTAGAATAGCTTTGGGAGGGGAGAAAATTAAAGAAAGGTTAACTAATGCGGTAAGAGTACTTGTAGCGACGATTAAAGAATTAGAGATTAATTAGATACGTAAAAATCTTTCTATTAGGGTGCGACTTAAGTCG
>NZ_JBWKYN010000183.1:0-11874 GCF_059423785.1 Arcicella sp. GW458-12-2-14-TSB2
ACAAAAAGGGTTGACTCGATTTCGAGTCAACCCTTTTTGTTTATCTGATAACTTATGCCACTATTTCATGATGTCGTTCTTTCTCCCAATCTTTTAAATAATCAATCAATTCGCTAAGTTCTAAACTCGCTCCAGTACCAAGATAAGCTTCATAATTGCCTACTGCTAATGCAAGAATTTGTTCTGGTAATAAATCAAGCATTAATCCTAAGCAAGCTCCTGCATTAAAATTGTCTCTGCCACCTGTGGAGATACGCTTTTGGAAAGAACTTTTACCTTTCACTTCGTAAACATGATTTTTATAAATCATCAATGCTTCTTCGTGTGCATGAACAAAAATCTGTTGAATATGATAAGTACTAATAATGTTTTTTAAAATGTCAGGTAATTGAGCGTCTGGATTATCTTGCTTCAAACCATAAATATATTTCGCCTCGCTTTCGTTCATGGCTAAGCTTACTTTGCCATAATGGGCATAACATCCCACTACATCTAGAATTTCAAGGATTTCTTCTTTTGTTCGTTTGCTAATATCAGAAAGGTCAAAGAAGAAATTTTTATGACGCATACCGAATGCATCTTCTTCTTCTTGAATTTTATTTCTAGAAAAGTATTTTGGTGATTGTCTAGTGGCCTCTGGTGACAAATTCACAACGATGTCTTCTAAGAACCCTTTCCAAATATCAGTACAATATTTGACATTTGCCCAGTTGACAAAAGCTAATAACGAACTTTCGTAAATCCCCCTGCTCAAGTTCTCCACACCTGCTACTGCTGCAACATACGACCAAGTGAGTTGTTCAAAAGTACTTTCTTCTGAAAAAATTATTTTACCATCATTAAATTCCAAGATAGTAGTTTTGGCAGGAGAAGCGATAGAGACTAATTCACAATTAGGATGCATTTCTTCAAATACACCGTTAATATCTGGATAGCCCATTGTAGCAATACAAATATTCTTGACACCTAATGCTCCTAATGAATTGGCAAGAATAGGAGCATTACCATTCATCATCATTTCTAATTGCCTAAGATTTACTTTGGTGTTTTTTCCTGAAAGAGCAGCCAATTGTGTTGCTAAATCACTAATTGTCTCAAAATAATGATTTTGACTGTCTTCATTATTATTCACAATTTTTTGAATAGAATCAATATAAGCATCGAAGCCGACAATGGCTTTCAATGGTTTTCCAGTAGATTGATGTTTTTCTAGGGCTTTGATTAAGCTTGGTAACGTTCTTTTCAAGGTAAAATATTGGGGCGTTTATGAAGTTTAAAAAAAGATTTTAACAAAAGGTATTAAAGTAAAATTATATAATTTTAAGAAATAATTGTTTAATAAAGGCGTATTTATTCTGTTTTGTTATTGCCAAGTACCAAACTTTCCTTGTTGATAATCTGTATAGGCTTGATAAATTTCCTCTTCGGTATTCATGACAAATGGACCTTGAGCAACCATTGGTTCATTAAAAGGAACAGCATGACCAAGTAATAATACTGAATCGGTGTCGGCCACTATTTGTACACCTGTTTCATCATTCATAAATTCTACCAATTGCCTAGCTTTGATAGCCTGTCCATTTACTGTGAGCGCACCTTTTATTAAGTAAAAGAATATATTTCTTTCTATGGCAATGTTGATGGTTAATTCAGCAGATGCTTTGAAAGTAATAGTACTTAAAAAAACGCCTGTTTTAGATTCAAAAGCACCCTCGTTTTCCCCCCATTTCCCCGAAATTAATTTTATGGCTACTTTATCATCATCCAAACTTATCGTCGGAATTTCGTCTTCTTGCAAGCCCAAATAGAAGGGACTAGTCATTTTTAATTTAGCGGGTAAGTTTAACCATAGTTGTAAGATTTCTAAATCACCACCTTGTTTCTTGAATGCGTCTGATGATACTTCTGCATGAATTAAGCCACTACCAGCCGTCATCCATTGTACGCCTCCGCTATTAATGATGCTTTCATGACCACTTGAATCTTTGTGCATAATATCGCCAGCGAGGATAAATGTTACTGTCTCCATCCCTCTGTGTGGATGTGGACCAAACGGTAAACCTCTGTTATTGGCAGGATACTGTTGAAATCCATGATGATTCAAGAAAATAAATGGATCTACTTGGGCTAAGGTGCTAGTAGGCAAAGGCGAATAAGTGATTAAATCGGCAATAGGACGATATGCTGCTTGATGAATTTTTTTAATGCTTCTCATGGAAAATCTTTTTTGGTTTTTGAAGAATGAATTCTTGAAAAATAGTTTCATTTTTCAATTAACGTGATATTAATTGAAAGAGTTATCTCTTTCTAATAAAATATATACGATTGAAGGAATATTGTATCTGAAAAGACAATTTAAGAGAAAAAAATAAAGAGAGGAGGGTGTAATAATAAGGAAATCCTTATCAAAATAATTTATAATATTTTAAAAACCTCAATTCCCATATTGGTACTTTTATACATGGGAAACTGAGGTTTTCTTTACACGAATGTTCTAGTCCCAGAATAATTTTCTCTAAACTCTTTGGGTGTACATCCATGTTTTTTCTTGAAAATTCTATTAAAATATGAAAGATTATTATACCCACATTTAAAGGAAATTTCTGCAATCGATTGGCGCGTATCGATAAGCAAGCGTGACGCGTGTCCTAAACGAATATCATTTAAGCTATCAATAAAGGTTTTACCAGTTCTTTTTTTGATGAATCTGCTAAAGCTCACTACAGTCATATTGACAATCTTAGCAATGTCTTCCAATGAAATTTCTTTGTCATAATTGTTCCTCATGTAAACAAAGGCTTTTTCAATTCTACGACTATCATAAGTAGCATTTTCATTAGCAAAAGTCAATGTCGTTAAAGTTTTCATATTTCTGGAAACTGACAAGTCGTGTAGGATAGACATCAATTCCATGACAGAGCAAAAACCATTGGTTTGTGTAAGCCCTATCAGACGAGGTTTAATTGCTTGGATGGTTTCCTGAGAAAAAGAAATGCCTCTTGCCGAACGTTCCAACATAGAACGTATAAAGCTCATTTGATTCCTTTTTAAGAATTTTTCATCAAATAAATCTCGGTGAAATTGAATGGTAATTTCATTGATATTTTCAGCAATAGATTCATGCGAAAACCAGCCATGAGGTACATTAGAACCCACCAAAACTAATTCATAAGTTGAAATTATTTCGATATTATCGCCAACTACTCTTTTTGCACCATCTGCATTTTCGATAAAGTTTAGCTCAAATTCTTCATGGTAATGTAAAGGGAAGTCAAACTTACTTTTTGTTCTGGCAAAAACCATGAAACAGTCATTAGAAGTAAGCGGGGTGATTTCACGATAAATTTTAGACATTTGGATAATATGGGTTGAAAAAATCAATAGCTTTTGCAATTAAAGTATTATAAGCATAGATGGTGGTTATCCTGTAAATTTGCAATTTTTTGCGGAAAATGCAACAGTTTTTGATGAAATGTATAATAATTAAGGGTTTTCCCTTTGTTTTTAGGAAACTATGAGGATAGCTCTAAACCTAGAAAGTGAGATTTGTATTATAAAAATTTCCTTCTTTAAATAAGTCAGGATTTACATAGGTTTGAAAAAAAAACAAAATAAAATTTTACAAATTCAATTTTTATACTTTACATTTGTCTCAAACTTTAGGGGTGCCTTAAATATAACGGGCTGAGATTATACCCTCAAAACCTGAACGGCGTAATTGCTGCGTAGGAAAAAGTAAGGCAGAATTTTCTTTTCAGATTCGGTGTACAGATTTAAGCATCGTTTTCAAAATTTCACTGCTTTTCTTGGTTAGCTTAAAAAACGATAGATTGATTTTTTCATTCTGATTTGTTAATGGGTTATAATTTTTTGTAGTTGATTAGGTGTACAACTAACACTATAAAAGGTTTATTCCCCAAGCTCACTCATACACGCTTTAATTTCTCCTTGGTTTTCGCTAAAGTCCATTTGTTTTTATTTTAAATAAATACATGGAATGACTGTCATTATTAACGACCAAATCTTTGAATTTCCTGAAAACCCTCTTTTAATCGAGGTGCTCAATCAGCAAGGCATTATCGAATTGCGAGGTCTGGCCATTGCCATTAACGAAGAAGTAATTCCTCGTGATAAATGGGGAAGCATCAAGCTTAAAAGTAATGACCAACTGATGCTGATTCGGGCTACTCAAGGCGGTTGAAAATCTGGCGTTCAATATTTCAAAAGCTTATGAAAAACATGAAGAAAACAGAAAAAACTCCTCATGCTGAAACAATCAGCAGAGCCCCCTTTCCAGCTTCCAAAAAAGTTTATGTACAAGGGGAAATTCATGATATTAAAGTAGCAATGCGAGAAATTAGCTTGTCGGATACGATTGTAAATGGCAAAGTAATCTCAGTCAATGCACCCGTAACAGTATATGATACCAGTGGACCATTTACAGACCCAGACATTGATATTGATGTAAGAAAAGGCTTGCCAAGACTAAGACAATCATGGATTTTAGAGCGTGGAGATGTTGAAGAACTTCCTTCAATTACTTCAAACTATGGACTAGAGCGTTTAGCGAATCCTGCCCTTGATGCGCTAAGATTTGAATACCTTAAAAAACCTTTGAGAGCAAAAGCTGGACAGAACGTATCGCAATTGCATTATGCTAAAAAAGGCATTATTACGCCAGAAATGGAATACATTGCCATTCGTGAGAACCAGAAAATACAAGAACTTAGCACGATAGGGCATCAGCACGAAGGACATAGTTTTGGGGCAAATACCCCAAAAGGACTGATTACTCCTGAGTTTGTACGTTCGGAAGTAGCCATGGGTAGAGCGGTGATTCCTAATAATATCAATCACCCAGAAAGCGAGCCGATGATTCTTGGGCGTAATTTCTTAGTGAAAATCAATGCTAATATTGGTAATTCGGCTGTTTCATCAAACATTGAAGAAGAGGTAGAAAAAACCGTTTGGGCTTGTCGCTGGGGTGCTGATACCATCATGGATTTATCTACAGGTAAAAACATTCATGAAACCCGTGAGTGGATTATTCGAAACTCGCCTGTCCCAATTGGAACTGTACCCATTTACCAAGCCCTTGAAAAGGTAGGGGGAAAAGCAGAAGATTTGACTTGGGAAATTTTCAAAGATACCCTCATAGAACAAGCAGAACAGGGTGTTGATTATTTTACGATTCATGCTGGAGTATTGTTGAGGTATGTACCCATGACGGCAAAAAGAGTGACAGGTATCGTATCACGTGGAGGTAGCATTATGGCAAAATGGTGCTTGGCACATCATAAAGAAAACTTTCTTTATACCCATTTTGAAGAGATTTGTGAAATCATGAAGGCTTATGATGTGGCGTTTTCTTTAGGTGACGGTCTTCGTCCAGGAAGTATTGCTGATGCTAACGATGCCGCACAATTTGCAGAATTGGAGACGCTAGGAGAGCTAACTAAAATTGCTTGGAAACACGATGTCCAAACGATTATTGAAGGTCCCGGTCATGTGCCGATGCACTTGATTAAAGAAAATATGGATAAGCAATTGAAAGAATGTCATGAAGCTCCTTTCTACACGCTTGGACCATTAACAACAGATATTGCACCCGCTTACGACCATATTACTTCAGGAATCGGTGCTGCGATGATTGGCTGGTTTGGTTGTGCTATGTTGTGTTATGTAACACCTAAAGAGCATTTAGGACTGCCTAACAAAGAAGATGTAAAAGTAGGGGTGATTACGTACAAGATTGCTGCTCATGCTGCCGACCTTGCCAAAGGGCATTATGGGGCACAAATAAGGGATAATGCTTTGAGCAAAGCTCGTTTTGAATTCCGTTGGGAAGATCAATTCAACCTATCCCTTGACCCAGACACCGCTCGTGAATATCATGATGAAACGTTACCAGCAGAAGGAGCTAAAATTGCCCATTTCTGTTCGATGTGTGGTCCTAACTTCTGTTCGATGAAAATCACCCAAGAAGTACGCGACTATGCTGATAACATGGGGGTTGAAGAACAAGAGGCTTTGGCAAAAGGTATGCAAGAAAGAGCAAAAATCTTTGTTGAACAAGGTTCGGAGGTATATATATAATTAATTGTGAATGAGTGATTTAGTGAATGAGTGAATTGTGATTTTAGGCAATTTGATGAGTGATTTTAATTGATTGGAATTGAAGGCATTATGAATTGGTGATTTTTCAAAGATAAAAAGATTAAATTGAGATGGAATAATTATTTAGTTTAGTAAAATTAAATATTTCTGCTAAATCAAACTTGAAAATCACTAATTCACCATTCACTAAATCACTAACTAAAGTCGACATGCAAAAAGTAATTCTTTCTAACCCTACTGATTTTGACGGTGAAATATCCATCATCGAACAATTGTTGATGGATGAATCATTGATTTTTCACCTCAGAAAACCAGGAAAGTCGCTGAAAGAGTATGAAGATTTTCTAAGACAGATTCAACCGAAATTCTATCGCAAGATTGTATTGCATTCGCATTATGAGTTGATTAATAAATATAATGTAAAAGGAGTGCATTTTACAGAGACATTCAGACAAAGCATAGATGATGTAACCTTGTTCAGCTCAGTAAAAATGTTGCGCAAACATAGACTATCTGTCAGTTGTTCATTGCATACTTTGAATGCTATCGAAAATTTGAGTTTCAAGGCTGATTACGTTTTTTTAAGTCCGATTCTTAAAAGTATTTCTAAGACTGATTATGTAGGTGTTTTTACGATGGATGAATTACAGTTTTATTTTCATGTTAGGAAAAGTAATACTCCTGTGTATGCATTGGGGGGTATCAGAGAAGAAAACAGAGCGTTTTTAGAAAAGATTGGTTTTCAAGGATATGTGTTGATGGGGTCGGTGTGGGAGAAGTATTTTCAAGCAGAAAATTAAATGAATGATAGACCTTTTGTACTGAGTATTGCAGGACTTGACCCAAGTGCTGGGGCAGGGATTTTGGCAGATATTAAAACATTAGAACAACATCAAGTTTATGGATTAGGCGTTTGTTCTGCTATTACTTTTCAAAACGATAATTATTTTGAAAGCGTTAGTTGGCTCGACAATCAGACTATTATCCATCAGGCAAAATTGCTTTTTGATAAATATACTATCGATTTTGTTAAGATTGGCTTAGTACAAAGTTTGAAAGATTTAGATGAAATCATCAACACTTTGTTGTCGTGGAATTCAACAATAAAAATTGTTTGGGACCCAATCTTAAAAGCCAGTGCAGGGTTTGATTTCCATGAAGATATCAATCTAATACTATTAGAAAAAATTCTTAAAAAGATTTATCTCATTACTCCCAACTTGCCCGAGCTTCAGTTATTGGTAGTAGGAGGGTCTTCAGTTGAGCAAAAAGCCTTTGGGCTGAGCAAGTTTTGTAATGTTTATTTAAAAGGAGGGCATTCAGACAATGAAATATGTATGGATATCCTATTTACAGGAATCAATACAGTTTCTTTTACCGCTGAAAGGATTCCTAATGGAGAAAAGCACGGTTCCGGCTGTGTGCTTTCTTCGGCAATTACTGCTAATCTTTCAAAAGGTTTAAGCCTTGAAGAAACCTGCGAACATGCTAAACATTATATGAATCAATTTTTAAAGAGTAATCCAAGTTTATTGGGTTATCATTTTCAATCATGACGATTTCTAAATTACACTATATCACCCAAGATTTACCTCATATTTCGCATTGGGAACAAGCTCATTTAGCTTGTGAGGGCGGTGCCGATTGGGTGCAACTCAGGGTAAAAAATCAAGATTTTGAGGCTTGGAAACAAACTGCTTTACAAACTCAGGAGGTATGTAAAGCTTTTGGTGCTACGTTGATTATTAATGACAATGTCCAAATAGCAAAAGAAATACAAGCTGATGGTGTGCATTTGGGAAAAACAGATGCTTCGCCGATAGTAGCAAGAGAAATTTTAGGAGATAGCTTTATCATTGGAGGAACAGCCAATACTTTTGAAGACCTAGCTTTTTTGCATCAGGCTAAAGTAAACTATATTGGCTTAGGCCCCTTCAGATTTACTAAAACCAAAAAGAACCTGAGTCCGATTTTGGGTTTAGAAAAATACCAAAGTCTTTTGGCATCGTGCAAAGCCTCTGGACTTCATTTGCCCATCGTAGGCATTGGGGGTGTACAACTGGCAGATGTGGAAGATATACTTTTGGCAGGCTTGCATGGCATTGCGGTTTCTTCGGTGATTAATTTGGCTGATAATCCATCAGCAGTAGCAAACAATTTTATGAAGGCTTTAACTGAACAGCTATATGTTAACAATCGCGAATAAAGAATTTTCATCACGACTTTTTACAGGTACTGGGAAATTCTCCTCACTAGGTTTAATGGAAGAAAGTCTATTAGAATCAGGGTCAGAATTGGTGACGGTTGCTTTGAAAAGGGTACATTTAGCCAAGCAATCAGATGATATTTTGGGCTATTTACATAACCCACAGTTTAATTTATTACCTAATACTTCTGGTGTTCGGAATGCTAAAGAGGCTGTTTTTGTAGCCCAATTAGCCAGAGAAGCTTTGGAAACAAATTGGTTAAAATTAGAAATACATCCCGACCCCAAATACCTTTTGCCTGATGCAATTGAAACCTTGAAAGCCGCGGAAGAACTGGTAAAAATGGGGTTTGTTGTATTGCCTTATATTCATGCAGACCCTGTGTTATGCAAGCGTTTGGAGGAAGTAGGGGTAGCGGCAGTGATGCCTTTAGGCTCGCCGATTGGTACCAATAAAGGATTGAAAACGATTGATTTTTTGGAGATTATTATTGAGCAAAGTAACGTGCCTGTGGTGGTAGATGCTGGAATTGGTTCACCGTCTGACGCTGCAAAAGCAATGGAGATTGGAGCTGATGCAGTATTGGTGAATACAGCAATAGCGGTTTCTGAAAACCCTGTAATGATGGCAAGGGCTTTTAGAATGGCAGTTGAAGCAGGTAGAATGGCATATGAAGCTAGGCTCGCCCCAAAAACAAATAATGCTGTGGCCAGTAGCCCTTTGACTGGGTTTCTTAAATAATTAGTGAATGAGAGAATTGTGAGTTAGTGAGTTGTGAGTTAGTGAGTAGTTTTTTTCTTCAGCATCTAGAAAAGTATTTTTGAAGAACTAGAATTAACAATATAACTTTTCTTTAATCACTAATTCACAATTCACTAACTTACAATTCATTCACTAACTCACAATTCATTCACTAACTAGATATGCATTCCTTTCAACATCTTTTTCAGCAATATCAGTGGGCGGAGGTTCAGGAGAGTATTCTTGCTAAAACGGCTGATGATGTGCGTCGAGCTTTAAATACTTCCCGCAGAACTTTAGAAGATTTCAAGGCTTTGATTTCTCCTGCTGCCATGCCTTTTTTAGAATCAATGGCTAGGGTTAGTCAGCAATTGACCCAAAAACGATTTGGTAAAACCATCCAAATGTATGTCCCGTTGTATCTTTCCAATGAATGTCAGAATATTTGTACCTATTGTGGTTTTAGTTTTGATAATAAAATCAAACGTAAAACATTGACAGACAAAGAGATTATGGCGGAAGTGGAAGTGCTAAAAGCCATGAATTATGAGCATGTGTTGTTGGTGACAGGCGAGGCAAATCAAACGGTAGGGGTGAGCTATTTGAAAAATGTTATCAAATTAATTCGCCCATATTTCTCGCATATTTCGATGGAAGTACAACCTTTGGATGAAATAGATTATACCGAACTGATTGCCGAAGGACTCAATACAGTCTTGGTTTATCAAGAAACCTATCATCAAGAAGATTATAAAATTCATCATCCTAAAGGAAAAAAATCTAATTTTGAATATAGAATACAAACGCCCGACCGTTTGGGAAAAGCAGGTATTCATAAAATGGGATTAGGAGTATTGATTGGTTTAGAAGACTGGCGTACAGATTCTTTCTTTACGGCATTACACCTTGATTACCTTGAAAAACAATATTGGCAAACGAAATATTCTATTTCCTTTCCAAGATTAAGACCTTTTTCAGGTGGACTTGAACCAAAAGTTGTCATGTCGGATGCTGAGTTGGTACAATTGATTTGCGCTTACAGGATTTTTAAGGAAGAGGTAGAACTTTCAATTTCGACACGAGAGAACGAAATTTTTAGAAATAACATTATTAAATTGGGTATTACTGCCATGAGTGCTGGGTCAAAGACAAATCCTGGGGGATACGTTGTTGAACCTGAGTCGTTAGAGCAATTTGAAATTAGTGATGAGAGAAGTCCAGCAGTAATTGCTAAAATGATTGAACAACAAGGCTATGAGCCTGTTTGGAAAGATTGGGATGTGGGTTTACATTTAGTGAGTTAAGTAGTTGTTAGTTAGTGAGTTGCGAGTTAGTAATTGAGTAGTTTTTTTGAAAAAAGTGTATTTAGAGTAACTCAGTTTAGATAAATTGCTTTCCCAATTACTAATTCACTAAATAACAATTCACTAACTCACAACTCACTAATTCACAACTATTTAACTCACTAATTCATCACTTTTTAAATAAAAACATGGATTTTCAGCGTTATAATCGTCAGATAATTTTACCAGAAATTGGGTTAGCAGGACAGCAACAACTGAATGATGCCAAAGTATTGGTTATTGGTGCTGGAGGCTTGGGTTGTCCGATTTTACAATATTTAGTAGCAGCAGGGGTGGGCAATATTGGAATTGTTGACGCTGACGTGGTGTCAATCTCTAATCTTCAAAGGCAAATATTATATACTACTGCCGACATTGACAAAAAGAAAGTAGAAGTAGCCAAAGAACGTTTACTGGCGATTAACCCCAATGTTAATATCCAAACTTTTCCTGTTAACCTCAGTGCAGACAACGCACTTGAGCTTTTTGCGAAGTATGATATTATGGTAGATGGTTCTGATAATTTTGCTACACGCTATTTAGTAAATGATGCTTCAGTTATACTGAATAAACCATTTGTTTCTGGCTCAATCTTTAAGTTTGAAGGACAAGTTTCAGTTTTTAATTTTCAAGAGGGCCCAACTTATCGCTGTTTGTATGCTGAACCACCAACTGCTGGAAGCGTACCTAATTGTGCTGAAATAGGCGTAATAGGAACATTGGCAGGCATTATCGGAACGATGCAAGCAGCCGAAGTAATTAAAATGATTACAGGGGCAGGGGAGGTATTATCAGGTAAATTATTAATGTTTGATATGCTTACAATGCGTTCTCAAATCATTAAATTCAAGGCTATTCCTGAGAATAAGCAAATCAGTAAATTGGTCGATTATCAAATTTTATGTGGTGATTTTCCCGTTGAAAACACTCATGTAATAGATATTCAAACATTAGAACAATGGATTGAAGAACAGCGAGATTTTCAATTGATTGATGTAAGAAACCCACATGAGTTTGAAAGAGATAATATTGGTGGAATTAATATTCCATTGGATGATTTATTAGAAAGCATTGATGAAATAAACTTAGAAAAAACAATTGTTTTCTGTTGTCAGACAGGTCTAAGAAGTGCCAAAGCCATAGAATTATTGAAATCTGTCAGTATAGAAGGAACATTTTTGAACTTGGGCGGAGGAATCTGATGTAATGAGCATAATTGTAATATATTATCATAATTTTTTTTGACAATATGTTTGAATAAAGAAATAAATACGCTAAATTTCAACAATGAAATGCGTTATTCTGCGAATAAATAAAGCAATGGTGTATGAATCGTTGTTTAGTTTATAGGAAAAACAAAAAAGTCGAAACTAAAATAGTATCGACTTTAAACATTAACCATTTTTATTTTTTTAATATTATAATATTTCCGAAGAAATTATCTAGTTCTTTATCTTATATAAGAT
>NZ_JBWKYN010000184.1:0-11839 GCF_059423785.1 Arcicella sp. GW458-12-2-14-TSB2
TCGCTAAAACTTTTGATTTCTCTAGCTTAGCTGATGGAAAATATACTATCGAAGTAATTAGCCAAAATGTTAACGTTGTTGAATCAAAAACTTTTGAGATCAAAACAAACCTTATCACAAACCGTGACGTAGTTGTAGCTATCCGTTAATCTTAAAACATTAACGACTATGGCAAAACAGCATTTTAACCTCTGTACAATGAATTTAGGGAAGTATGTCTAGCGATATCTTCCCTATTTTTATGCCCAATATTATGCTTCTGCCAATACTTCCTTTAATGCATTTTCCAAAATTGCTCTTACTTCGGGTCTGCAACTTCCGCAACCCATGCCTGCCCCTGTTTGTGAACACAATGCTGTAAAATCTTTGCATCCTCCAGCAATCGTATTTTTCAGATTGCCTTCGCCTACATTATTACAAGAACAAACTAATTTGCCCATTACAGGGTCAGCTTTTTTGCCACTTCTCAATAATTCCAAACGCTTATCCGAAAGCTCTATTTCGTTAGCAATTAAGCCTTTGAATTCTAAAAACTCAGATTTATCACCAATCAGAATGGCTCCTACCAATTTATCTTTGTGGATAATACATTTTTTGTAATATCGCTTGGCTTTATCTATAAAAATAACTTCCTCATATTCGGGTGATTTAGGTGTATCAATCATTCCTAATGAACAAAGCTGAACTCCTTGAATCTTCATGATATTCATCGAAAGCGAACCTTTGTAATAACTAGCATAGTCGCCTGCAATGTATTTTGCAATTACGTCTGCTTGTTGTTCGGCGGCGGCTGTAATACCCCACATTTGTCCACGCCACTGTGCAATTTCGCCAGCCGCAAAAATACTTTCGTCAGATGTCTGTAGATAGTCGTTTACAACAACCCCCCGATTTACTTCTATGCCTGCGGCACGGGCAATCTCAACATTAGGTGAGGTTCCAATCGCAAATACTGCTACCTGAGCATCGATTTTTCTACCCGATTTTAATCTTACACCCTCAAATTTATCGGTACCATACAATGCAGAGACCTCGTCGTTGAAATAGATGTCTATTCCCAAATTTAGGATTTCTGATGTGAGTAACTCAGACCCTAATTGATCTAGCTGTCTATCCATAAAACGGCTTGTACGTTGTACAATGGTCACTTTGATGTTCATTTCACGCAAAGATGCGGCCAATTCAAGCCCCAATAAACCTCCGCCAACAATCAAAGCATGAGGATTTTCTTGTTTTAAAAATGGCATTAAACTATCCGCATCTATTCTAGAACGCATATTGAATATGCCAGGAATCCTCGGAATCGACGGAGGCATGAATGCTCGTGAACCCATGCCTAGAATCAGGCGGTCGTAAGTATGCTCATTTCCTTCTGAATCTACGATTACCTTATTCTTACGGTCGATATTGACTACCTCTATGCCTTTATGAACATGAATGTTTGATTCCACAAACTGGTCTTCACGCAATTTTACCAATTGAGACCAGTCTTGAGCGCCCGAAATGTAATCTGGCAACATTACTCTGTTGTAAAAAGGATATATTTCTTTAGAGAAAACATGAATTTCATCAGTTTGATTCAATTCACGATACGACTTGATAAAACCTAACCCTGCTGAACCTGCACCAATAATGATAATTTTTTCATGCGGTTTTACATAAGCACGCACCTCAACGGCTGTGAATTTAAAATCAGGTTCTTTAGAACGTGGGTCATAAAGACTATTGGTTAAATTGTTAGTTCGACCAAAATCATTGCCTAAAATTTTACCAAAGTGCATCGGCATAAAACACACTCCTTGCTTTATATCTGTTGTAATTTTTGCTTTTACCTGTGCTTTTCCTCTACGCCCAACTATTTCTACAATTTGATTATCAACAATCTGTCTCGCTAGTGCATCCTCAGGGTGAATTTCCAGATAAGGCTGTGAAATGTGCTGATTTAATTTATTTACTTTCCCCGTTTTAGTCATGGTATGCCATTGGTCACGAATACGACCAGTGGTCATCACTAAAGGAAAATCTTCATTCAAGCTTTCAGAATTGTTTTCATCTGGCACCGCATGAATTTTTGCTTTTTGATTTAAGGTGTAGAACTTGCCGTCTGTAAACAAGCGTTTTGTTCCTCGAACATCAACATTAGGATTATCAAGATTTGAGCTTAGGGTTTTTGGAAAAGTCACAACATCTTTTGAAAAATCTGCTGTTTCTTCGTTTCTCTCAAAGCTATTTTTTCCTACTAATTGATTCGATGGATAAGGCCACTGAACGCTTCGATTTTCTTTTAAAATCTCGTAATTAAGCCCCGAAATATCAATGTTTGTTCCTTTGGTTGAACGACAATGCTCGTCATAAACATCGGAAAGGGAAGTGTAATTAAAGGCGTCGCCAAAGTCCATTTTTTTAGCGAAAAGATTAATAATTTCTGTATCAGCCATTGCCTCGCCCGGTGCATCCACCATCTTAGGCAAATAAGTAATGCGTCTTTCCGAGTTGGTCATGGTGCCTTCCTTTTCTAGCCAAGCCGCCGCTGGCAATACTACATCGGCATATTTTAACGTATCCGAACGACTAGAAATATCTTGAACAACCACAAATTTGGCTTTCTCTAAGGCCTTTTCTACCAAGGTAACATCGGGCATACTTACTAACGGATTCGTACATACGACCCATATTGCTTTCATTCGCCCCTCTGCCAAAGCGTCAAACATCTCTGTAGCGGTAAAGCCCGGTTTATCAGATATTTTTGTTCCACCCCAAAATGCCTGTACTTCATCACGATGAGTAGGATTTAATAAATCACGGTGTGCAGGTAACATATTCGCCAAACCGCCAACTTCACGACCACCCATCGCATTCGGCTGTCCTGTTAATGAAAAAGGGCCATTGCCTTCTTTGCCAATTTTACCTGTAATTAAATGTAAATCTATCAAGGACAGGTTTTTATTTACCCCCACGACAGACTGGTTCAAGCCCATTGTCCACATCGACAAAAAGCCTTTGGCTTCGTGAATATATTGTGCTGCTAATTCAATGTCTTCCACAGCTACACCACAAATCTCAGCCGCTTCTTCCAACGTCCTTTGCATTACCTGTGTTTGATATGCCTCAAAGCCATCCGTATTGTTGGTAATAAAATCTACGTCAATCCAATTTTTTTCAATTAATACTCTTCCAATGGCATTGGTCAATGTAATATCTGTTCCGGGTTGGAGTTGCAAGTGTAAATCTGCTTGAGAGGCTGTTTGCGTGCGTCGTGGGTCAACCACAATTATTTTCACAGCAGGATTCGCTTGCTTGTGAGCCTCGACCCTACGCCAAATAATAGGATGACACCATGCAGGATTAGCACCCGTCACAAAAAAACAATCTGCCAATTCTATATCATCATAACAAACAGGTACGGAGTCTTCACCCAAAGTAAGTTTATAGCCTACTACTGCCGACGACATACACAAACGAGAATTGGTATCAATATTATTAGAACCAATAAACCCTTTGATAAGCTTATTAATTACGTAGTATTCTTCAGTAAGGCATTGTCCAGAAACATAAAAACCGACAGAGTCGGGACCATATTTTTGGATAAAAGTTTTAAAAATAGCAGCAGTACGGTCTAAGGCTGTGTCCCAAGACACCCTTTGTAGTGGCATATTTCTATTAAACCTCATTTCTGGATAAAGCAATCTATCCGATTTATCCATTACGGTATAATGTAAATTCATCCCTTTTGAACACAGCATTCCTTTGCTTGAAGGATGGTCTTTGTCTCCTTCAAGGTTTAGCCTACCGTTGCCCAAATCAGTTACTTCAACGCCGCATCCAACCCCGCAGTAAGAACAGGTAGATT
This sequence comes from Arcicella sp. GW458-12-2-14-TSB2, assembly GCF_059423785.1. Taxonomy (NCBI): domain Bacteria; kingdom Pseudomonadati; phylum Bacteroidota; class Cytophagia; order Cytophagales; family Flectobacillaceae; genus Arcicella; species Arcicella sp. GW458-12-2-14-TSB2. The sequence goes on from NZ_JBWKYN010000184.1 coordinate 3,851, forward strand.
TATACTTTTTAAGATTCGATTTACTGCTCATTGCTTCTGATGATTTACAATATTCACATTAATTTCAATTTTTCTGTCCCTTGAATAATCCTACTTATAAGGGACTTAAGATCCTATAACTAAGTATTTTAGTGTCAATATTATTAATATAGTTAAAGTTTTAATTTACATAGTTATATTTTTATGTTTTTAGGCTAATCTAAAAAACTTTGTTTCGGCATCTCAAACATTTTTTCCGAACCAATCATGAATAAAAAGCACTCATTGAAAAGTAAAATGATTTTTATTCTTTTTTATTTGCGAAAATGGCTTATGTTACTTAGATTTGTCTAACGCTAATGAAAAAAGGCTACACAAATTTGCCTGTGAAAAGGCAATTTTGGAATTTTTAATTAATCATATAATTTGATTGTATTAATACTTAACCATTCCAAAATCTTATCTCCTTCACTCCTCCGCCAAGGACTAGGGACAAATCCCGAAGCTAACAACTTCGGGATTTTTTATTTAATCCTCTATAGAAAACTTATCAAACAATAAGCTCAGTAACTCATCGTGGACTCTGATATATTCAGGGTCATGCGTGATGTCTTTTTTGTTTCTAGGTCTTTGCAAATTGATGTCTACAATTTTTTTAATTGTTGCCGCTGGACCATTGTTCATTACTACTACTTTATCGGCCAAGAAAATAGCCTCTTCAATATCATGCGTAACCATTACAATGGTTTTATTACGATTATCCAAATTCCAAAGCTTCAATAATTCAATGTGCATCGAACCTTTGGTCAGGGCATCTAACGCACCGAAAGGTTCATCTAACAAAAGGATACTTGGGTTGATAGCAAAAGCACGAGCGATGGCTACACGCTGTTTCATTCCTCCTGATAGCTGACCCGGTAATTTATCTTTATGAGGTGTTAAATTCACCATTTGAATGAAATGATCAACAATCTCGTGTTTCTCTTTCGAGTTTTTATCTTTAAAAACTGAATCTACCGCTTCATAAATGTTTTTGTAAACCGACATCCACGGAAGCAATGAATAGTTTTGAAAAACGATTCCTCTATCTGGACCAGGACCTTTTACAATATTGCCATTGGCAATTACTTCGCCAGATGATGGTGTTACCATACCCGAAATAGTATTCATCAAGGTTGATTTACCACATCCTGAGTGACCAATCAAGGCTACTATTTCTCCTCTTTTTACGGTTAAACTAATGTCTTGTACAGCTGTAAAAGTACCTTTTGCTCCTTTGAATGCTACTGTTACGTTTTTGATGTCGATAGCAGTCTCACGGTTACTTATTTTATGAAAATCGTTGGCTGAATCAGCTAACTGACTTGTATTTAATATGTTAGTCATGATGGAATAATGATTTTGACGTTAGAATGAATATTCAAAATACAGTTTCAGATTACTTTTTGTCCCAAGAGAATGCATTTTGCAAGCCATTGAAAGCTTTATCAAATAATAATCCGACCGTTCCGATAATCAAAATTGCTACCAGAATTTTTTCTAAAGAAAGACCATTCCAACTATCCCATACAAAAAAACCAATTCCTACGCCACCCGAAAGCATCTCGCCTGCTACAATCACTACCCACGCAATACCAATGGATAAACGCAAGCCTGTAATGATATGAGGAATGGCAAAAGGCAACATTATCTTGGTTAAGTATTTCCATTTAGAAAAACCAAAGGCTTTGCCTACATTTTTATGGTCGTCTGGAATACTTGATACGCCAAAAGCGGTATTAATAACTGTTGGCCATAAAGAAGTAATAGCAATGATAAAAATAGTAGCTCCATCTGAAGCCTTGAAGGCTAATAAACCTAATGGAAACCAAGCCAAAGGTGACACTGGACGAAGGATTTGAACGATTGGGTTCAATAATTTCATCCCAATTTTTGTTGAACCCATCAATAAACCCATTGGAATAGCAATTAAGCTTCCCAATGCGAAACCTGTTGATACTCTTCCTAAAGAGCTTAATAATTGAATGCCTATGCCCTTATCATTAGGACCGTAATCATAAAAAGGGTCTGCAATAAGTTCTTTAAAAACTACCCAAGTAGAGGCTGGACTAGGAATTTCAGCCTTGGTAATCACTGAAATAAGATGCCATATACCTAATAGGATGGTCATACTTGCCAAAAAATAAAGCGTATTGATGGCTATATCTTTGATAGAAATTGATTTCATGATTTTGGTGTCTGTTGTCACTTATCGGTCAACTATCTGTAAAGTTTAGTCAACCGATAAGTGCTGACAAACTTTATTTTTTAGTTGCTTTTAAGTAATCGTCGATATTAGCTGGGTCGAAAACAACATCATAAGTAGTTTTGAAAGGCTTCATATCTACCTGAACAGGCACGCTCATTTCTTTGGCTACTTCTGCAAACAAATCATCAAGAATCAATTTTTCAGCAATGGCTTTATAATTAGGTTCTGTTTTTAAATATCCAAAACGAACATATTGTGCTAAAAACCACATGGCGTGAGATTTATGAGGCGTATTTACAACACCATTGTTATAAAACGTCATGTAATCTCCTTTGTATTTCTGCACGCCCAACTCACACCCTAAATCACTTGAACCTAACAAACGTGCCTCAATTACTTGTAATGGAGCATTTACATAATAAGGTTTCGTTAACCAGCTAGCCGCTTTTTTACGATTGCCCATATTATCCAACCATTTGCATGCTTCCAGAATGGCTTTCATTACTTTTTTCAAATCTTCTTTCTCTTCACCAGCAAACTTTGAATTAACTACCAACGCCTTTTCTGGGTGATGTTGCCAAATATCTTGTGAAGCAATGTGTGTAAAACCAACGTTCTGAGCCGCCGCAACACCATTCCAAGGCTCGCCAACACTAAAGCCTTCCATATTATCTACACGCATATTAGCAACCATTTGTGGCGGTGGAATCGTGATGATACCTACCGATTTTTGATTTACACCAGCGGCTGCTAACCAATTTCTTAACCAAATGTCATGCGTTCCTCCTGGGAAAGTCATGGCAAAGGTTACTTCTTTTCTAGTCTTAACGTCTTTGATGGCTGCCGCTACTTTGTTCATTTCTTTGTAGCCTACTAAACCACAAAAATCTTTAGAAAGCGTAATGGCCTGACCGTTATTATTCAACACCATGGCGATTTTCATTTCTGACCCTGCTTTTCCACCGACGCCTGTATAGACAGAAAGTGGCATTGAGAACAAACAGTGTGCACCGTCCAATTCACCATTCAATACTTTATCACGAATATTAGCCCAAGAGGCTTCTTTTGAAAGTTCTACATCAACGCCATATTTAGCAAAAAGTCCTAATTCTTTGGCTGCTACAAGTGGCGCACAGTCGGTAAGTGGAATAAATCCTAACTTAATTTTTCTCGCTGGTGGATTCACTCCTGAGGCTGAAACAGCCACAGAAAGTACCATTAAACACAGTACAGTGATTGATTTTTTTAACAGAGTTTTCATGTTTTTTTGTTTTAGTATTGTAAATACTCCCTGTTTCGACCCCCATCGAAGCAAGAAGGGATGTTATTGAGTGATTTAGCGAATGAGTGAATTAGTGATTGTTTTTAGTGTTTATATTAAGCATTTTACATTTAAACGATGGCATTTGTGAATCAAAACACTGGATGACAATATTTTAAACACAACTCATCACTCACAATTTACAACTTAGTATTCACTCAATCACTAACTCACTAACTAAACCACTAAATTATTTTATCGCTACTGGTTTAGCGTAAAAGAAATCTGGACGAATATTTATCATGGCATAAAACCATGTTCCAGTTTTGTTAAAACTGGCCGCTGCAACATCGGTAGTAGCTTGTCCTTTAGCAAATGGCATATTGACGGTTGCCATCATTACAGAATAGCCTAATTCAAGATTGGTAAACTTGTTCATATTGTAATTCAATGTGAAATCTATTTCGTTACCTAAATCTGTCCCTACCAATGTCCCATCGGCCTTTGTCGTTGCTTTGTTTAAAGCAAATGTGTGAAAGTCAGCTCCCACTGTTAGCACATTCGTCGTGTATTTTGCTTTAAAATATCCATTATTCAAACCTCCAGCAGGCGAATTAGTACCTACATAAAAGTAATCCATATATCCCCAATGTTTGTGTGGTGTTCCGTATAATGGGTCAAAACGATTATTCTTTCCTGACGAGCCTTTATAGTTGTTTGTCGCACTTGATCCATCGTTGCCCGAAAGCACATCATATCCTAATGTAAAGGCCCATCTACTTTTTTGATAAGTGGCTGCCAACGTATAGTGATAAGCATCCATGTCATTTCCTTCGCGGTCTTTGCCTGTTTGTCCGTAGTAGGCTCCTTGTAAAGCGATTTTTCCGAAACTAGAAGCATTACCAATGGTATGATTAATCATCAAACCATAAGTTGTACGGCTACGTGACTGGCTATAATCGAATACATCGCTCGCACCCGACGAAACAAATCTTCTTCCATACACATATCCTGTTGAGGCACTCCCTACAGAATCTAAGCGATAAGCACTGAAATCGTCTTGAAAGAATAAACCAGAAAACTTCGTTTGGTTAAACTTACGACTGATGTAAACACTTTTGAAAGACTGATAGTCTTGCGAAGCTCCATTGGTTGATGGAGGGTTTACCCATGCCAAAGCACCACCTGTTTTTACTGAATTTGCTCCGATTCCACCACCTACTGTCAAAGGAATAATTCCTGCTGGTGTTGGCACTAAAACACCTGTTGATGTTCTGGTAGTAGCACTTAAGTTCGCTGGTACATATCCTGTGCCAGTAACACCAAAAGCATCTGAGTTTTGATTATAAGCAAGCCCAATATCAAACTGCCAGCCGTGGTGTACACCTTTCAACAGCACCATGTCGTGTCTACGACCTTGTTGTAACCAATCGAGGTTACCAATTAAACGAACATCATCGTAAATCAATTCTTGGCGACCAATTTTGATACTCAATAAATCAACTAATTTAAATTTAATGGTTGTATCGGCTTTGTTAGCTAATGTTACTTCTGCCCAACCTTCATGAAGCATTAGTTTCAAACCATCTCCATTAGAGATAGAAGAAGCATCTTGCCCCCAAACACGCACATCTTGAATAGCAGCACCAAAGGTTACTCTATCCCATTTATAACCAAAGTTTAATCTTGTTCTTTGAGAAGTAAAAGCTGCCGATTTAGCATCGTTAGCGGCTAAATTTCCCAATCCGTTACGTACTTCTGTACGTGTTCTCATTTGCCCTTGCAAAGTGAATTGCGCTTTTGCGACAAATTGGGTATAAACACCCAAAATTAAGACTAATGCAAGCCTAGAAATGTAAGATTTTTTCATACTTTTGTGATTGATTGTGAAAAATTTTAACAGAGTTTACGCAATTTCGCCCGAATCGAGACCCCCATCTCATTCGGGTTTTTCTTTAATGTTGAGTCGATAGCCCCCACCATCAACCCAAAATTCTACTCATTTTAGAATGGTTAATTAATACAATATTTCAAAAAACGTTTTCTCAAAAATTTTGAGCGATTGTTTGCAAGCACGTACTGCTTGTAACATTGGTTTAAAGAGGATTAAGCAATTTCTAGGGTTTGTTCTGTTACTGGTAAAGTCTTTTTCTCGAATTTAATAAGTGCCGTTAATCCCCCAATCACCGCTACACTTATTCCAATATAAATGAATGCTTCTGCATAAGTAATGGTTTCTGATTTGAACAAAAACCCTGCTAATACACCGCCTAAATTCCCTCCTGCACCCACAATACCTGCTACCGAACCTACATTTTTTGAATCGATAAAAGGTACAATGGCATAAGTTGCTCCGTTAGCCATTTTCAAAAACATGGCAAAACCCAACATCGCTATTACGGCAAAACCTATTGAGCCTGTCTGAGCAAAAAGCATAATTCCTAAGCCTTCCATCACTAGCAAGCCTGCTAATAACCAGCCCTTGCCTTTCATTCCGTACACTTTACCTACTTTATCTGCCACAATTCCACCGATGGCTCTGGCAAAAAGATTCATAAATCCGAATGCGCCAGCTAATAAACCTGCTGTTTTTAAATCGCATGAGAAGTTTTCAGTAAAATAAAGTGCTGCTACGTTATCAAATGTAATTTCGATACCAAAACAAGCACCGTATGCTAGAAACAAAATCCAAGTACGATAATCTGATGCTGCCGATGCGAAAGAGCCTTTTTGAACTGCTTCTCTTTCAATATTAGCGTAGTTGCCTGTAGGTGTATCCTGAGTGAATTTATAGTAAACAAAAGACATAATCAGCAAAATCACTCCCGGAATTATCATGGCGAATCTCCAAGCATTATGATTGGCATATCCTGCTCCAACAAAGGCCGCAAATACCAATGGCATTACCATATTGGTTACTCCTCCACCTAGATTGCCCCAACCTCCAGCTACAGCGTTAGCTGTCCCTTTGATACTTGGTGCAAACATTGCTGAGGTGTGATATTGCGTAATGACGAACGATGCTCCAATGACACTAATAGCTAACCTAAACAATAAAAATGATTCATAACTATTTGCCAAACCGATGGTCATTACTGGGATAGAGCCTATCGCTAATAACCATGTATAAGTAAGTCTTGGCCCTAGTGTATCGCATAGGCGACCGATAATTAAACGTGCAAAAATAGTGGCAGAAACTGAAGCAATAATGATGTTCCCGATTTGACCTTTTGTTAACCCTAAATCGTCTTTTACGATTTTCATTAAGGGTGCGATTCCAAACCAACCAAAGAAACAGAAAAAGAAAGTAAGCCAAGTAATGTGAAAAGTTTGCATTTGAATGCCTTTGAAAGAAAATACATTCAAAGCATCAAGCGGCTTGTTTGTACTGATATTTTTCATAACCTTTTTTTAAAACAGAGAAATTATCTTCTTAAAAATTTCTCCGATTTGTAAAATCTATCGCCCCCACGATAGACTTTTTTCAACGGATGCTGAAGGGAAGAAAAAATTGTATTTATTTGATAACTAACTGATCACTAAACTTTTCGATAAATGAAGGGTGTAAACTCACCACTTCACCGATTACAATCACAGCAGGGTTTGATATTTGCTGTTCTTTCACAATTGGAATAATAGTAGATACTGTGCCGATAGCAAAATTTACATTTTCACGCGTACCATTCTGGATAATCGCTATGGGCGTTTCGCCTTTACCATTTTGTTGGAACAAGTCACAGATTTGATTCAGCTTACTCATTCCCATTAAAATCACTACTGTTGCACTTGACTTTGTTGCTAATGCTATATCTTTTGATAATTCTCCTGATTTTGTTGTTCCTGTTATTACCCAAAAACTTTCTGAAAAACCTCTTGTTGTTACTGGAATGCCGATGGATGCAGGTGCGGCAATGGCCGAAGTCACGCCCGATACCACTTCACATTCAATGTTAAAATTTCGAGCATATTCTAGTTCTTCAAAACCTCGTCCAAATACATACGGGTCTCCACCTTTCAACCTCACTACATGACCGTACTCTAAGGCCAAGCTTACTATTTTTTGATTAATCTCTTCTTGGGTATAAACATATTTGCCTAAGCGTTTCCCTACATAAATGCGAAGTGCTTTAGGATGAGCGAACTCCAATAATTCTTCATTGGCCAGTGCATCATATAATACAACATCCGCCGATTTAATTGCACGAATACCCTTTACTGTAATAAGCTCTATGTCTCCGGGGCCGGCACCAATTAAAGTTAATCTTGGAATATTCATATTTTAGTATTTTATACCTGAACAATAATGATTATAAATACTTAGTTGTGATTTCGATACAAACATTGCATATAATTGTTAATAATCAAAATAAAAGTTTCAAAAATTATTAATTTTCTCAAAAAATTTGCAAAATCATAAAAAATAGGTTTAAATTTGAACATGAAATAAGCATTTTTACGTATTTTATTTAAAAACAGGTTTATATTTAAAGTGCAATTATCC
>NZ_JBWKYN010000185.1:0-11803 GCF_059423785.1 Arcicella sp. GW458-12-2-14-TSB2
ATTTAAAGCCTTTAAAGCGAAAAATTACCAACTTTAGTTCAATTAATAAACAATATTATCAAAACGAATAAAAATGGAACAACACTCATCACATCACGCGTCTAACGGAGAAGCTAAATGCCCATTCCATCACGGAGCTACTGCACCAGTTAAACACAGTGCTGGCGGTGGCACCAGAAACCAAGACTGGTGGCCAAATCAGTTAAGATTAAATATCTTGCGTCAACACTCATCACTGTCTAATCCGATGGGGAATGATTTCAATTATGCAGAGGAGTTTAAATCACTCGATTTGAATGTTTTGAAACAAGAAATCTTTGATTTAATGACTACTTCGCAAGATTGGTGGCCAGCAGATTATGGTCATTACGGTCCATTTTTTATTCGTATGGCATGGCATAGTGCGGGTACATATCGTATTGCCGATGGTCGTGGTGGTGCTGGTTCGGGAAGTCAACGCTTTGCACCACTTAACAGTTGGCCAGACAATGGTAACTTAGATAAGGCGCGATTATTACTATGGCCAATCAAACAAAAGTATGGTAGAAAAATATCTTGGGCAGATTTAATGGTATTAACAGGAAACTGCGCTTTGGAATCGATGGGTTTAAAAACCTTTGGATTCGGAGGTGGTCGTGAGGATATTTGGGAACCAGAAGAAGATATATATTGGGGTGCAGAAGGCAAATGGTTGGATGACAAACGTTATTCTGGCGACCGTGAACTAGAGAACCCGTTAGCAGCTGTTCAGATGGGGCTTATTTATGTAAACCCAGAAGGCCCTAACGGAAATCCAGACCCATTAGCGGCAGCTCGTGATATTCGTGATACATTTGGTAGAATGGCGATGAACGATGAAGAAACTGTTGCATTAATAGCTGGTGGACATACTTTTGGTAAAGCACATGGTGCGGCCGACCCAAGTATATATGTTGGTCCAGAACCGGCTGCGGCTGGCATAGAGGAACAAGGACTTGGCTGGAAAAACACCTACGGCAGTGGTAACGCTGGTGCTACCATTACAAGTGGATTGGAAGGTGCTTGGAGCCAAACTCCAACTCAATGGAGCAACAATTATTTTAATAATCTATTTGGTTTTGAATGGGAACTTACCAAAAGTCCTGCGGGGGCACATCAATGGAAGCCGAAAGATAATGGTGGTTTAGGTTCGGTGCCAGATGCACATGACCCAAATACACGTCATGTCCCAATAATGTTTACGACAGATCTTTCCTTGAGAGTAGACCCTATCTATGAACCCATTTCAAGACGATTCCATGAAAACCCAGAAGCGTTTGCAGATGCCTTTGCACGTGCTTGGTTTAAACTAACGCACCGTGATATGGGACCAAAAGTGCTTTATCTTGGTTCAGAGGTACCAAATGAAGACCTTATATGGCAAGATCCAGTACCTGCGGTAACACATAAACTAATAGAAGAACAAGATGTTGTGGCGCTGAAAGGTAAAATCTTAGCATCTGGGTTATCTGTTTCAGAATTAGTTTCTACTGCTTGGGCATCGGCATCTACCTTCCGTGGTTCTGATAAACGTGGTGGTGCTAATGGTGCAAGGATTCGTTTAGCGCCACAAAAAGATTGGGACGTTAACAATCCTGCTCAGTTGCAAAAAGTACTAACAATGCTTGAAAGCATTCAAGTTGAGTTCAATAATACTGCTTCAGACGGTAAGAAGGTTTCTATAGCCGACCTAATTGTGTTGGGGGGAGCTGTAGGGGTTGAGCAAGCTGCTAAAAATGCTGGTTACGACATCACAGTTCCTTTCAAAGCTGGACGTACAGATGCTTCGCAAGAGCAAACTGACGTAGAATCATTTGCTGTTCTTGAGCCAATTGCCGACGGTTTCCGTAATTACAAAAAAGGACACTATACTACTTCGTCAGAAGAAATGTTGATTGATAAAGCGCAGTTGATGACGCTAACTATCCCTGAAATGACGGTGCTGGTGGGTGGTTTAAGGGTGCTAAATGCCAATTTTGATGGTTCACATTACGGAGTATTTACAAAACGTAAGGAAACGCTTACTAACGACTATTTCGTTAATTTACTAGATTTAGGCACAACTTGGAAAGCTACTTCAGAATATCAAGATGTGTTTGAAGGACGTAATCGTTTTACAGGCGAACTTAAATGGTCGGGTACGCGTGTTGACCTTATCTTTGGCTCAAACTCAGAATTGAGAGCTATTGCAGAGGTGTACGGATTCGCAGACTCTCAAGAAAAATTCGTTCACGATTTTGTAACTGCATGGACCAAAGTAATGAATCTTGACCGTTTTGATTTAGTATAGTTTTAATGAATAAAGAATCCGTTCATTTAGGTATTGTTAAAATATCTAAGTGAACGGATTTTTGTTTTACTTGGGAATTGTAGCAATTAAGTGCTGAGTTTAATGGTATAATTGAAGGTTCAGATAATACTTGCATAAATTGTTGCTTGATCGCTTAAATAATATAGAATCCACACAAAACAAAAACTGCCACAAAACCCCAATAAATGGAATCTTGTAGCAGTTTTTATCTCAAAGCTAATCGCTGATAGCTAAAAACCTATTTCACCGAAAACTTATAAACTGTAGTAGTTTGGTACGTTTCGTTTGGTTTTAATACTGTGCTTGGGAAAGCAGCTTGGTTTGGCGAATCTGGGTAATGCTGTGTTTCAAGACATAAGCCTGAACGGTGTTTGTAAATAATACCGTTTTTACCTTTGATAGTTCCGTCCAAGAAATTACCTGTATAGAATTGAATCGCAGGTTCAGTCGTCAAAACTTCTAATACTCTACCACTCGTTGGTTCATAAACTGTTGCCGCAGATTTCAACGTTTTAGTAGAATCTGTTAACACCCAACAGTGGTCATAACCTCCTCCAAATTTAATTTGTGTATCTGTCGTATCGTTGATACCTGCACTGATTTTCTTAGACTTCAAGAAATCGAATACATTGCCTGTTACTGGTTTTAATTCACCTGTAGGAATCAATGTTTTATCTACTGGAAGGAATTTGTCTGCATTCAATGTTACTTCATGACTTAAAATATCGCTATCTAAATTACCATTCAAGTTAAAATAGGTATGGTTTGTTAGGTTAATAACGGTTGTTTTATCAGTAGTTGCCTTATAATCAATCTTTAAAGAATTATCTTTTTGTAACGTATATACTACTTCTACGGATAAATTGCCTGGATATCCTTCTTCGCCATCTTTGGCAGTATAAGTCAATTTTAAGCTTGGTTCTTCACCTTCAATTGGTGTTGCTGTCCAAAGTACTTTATCAAAACCTTTCAATCCACCGTGTAAAGCATTTACGCCATTATTTTGTGCTAAAGAATAAGCTTTGCCTTCAAGGGTGAATTTACCATTGGCAATTCTGTTGCCATATCTCCCGATTAAAGCCCCGAAATATGGAACACCTTTTACATAGCCAGCAACTGAATCACAGCCAAGAATCACATCTTCAAATTCACCTTTTTTGTTAGGGGCTGTCCATGAAACAACTGTTCCTCCAAAATTTGAAATTTTCACTTCCATACCAGCAGCATTTTTCAAGGTATAAAGTTCTGTTTCTTGTCCGTCTGGGAGTTTCCCAAAGCTTACTTTTTCAATCATATTATTGTTGTTTTCTTTTTTTGAGGTATCGCAAGATGTCATACTAACACAAGCTAATAAGAACAAAACAGCAGCTGTTTTTACTTGTTTTTTCATTGTTAAATATTGTTTTTGAGTTTATTTTTAATTTTTATGAAATCAAACTAAGATTATGATGGCTAATCACACTGTTGACAAACTTATGAAGTATCATGTAAAAACATCATGCTCATTGTTTCATAATGTATTCAAAAACGTCATTAATTGCTAAAGATTAATGACGTTTTGAATTAAGTGTGAGGATAATATTTACAACTCGGTATTAGTATTACGAAGCATTTAATTATGATATGAATATTGTAGTGGCAACTCTCGCAGTTGCCGTTTCAAGTGTAGCAACTGCAATAGTTGCCGCTACATTATAATTAATATTGTGCTTTTTTATACTTTATCATACCAATAAAATAGGTAATGACAAACCTTCGTATAGTACTAACCCAGCACTCACAATTCAGCACTCCTCATTCTTATAGTCCAGCAGATTTCTTATGGTCTGCTAAGAATTTAGCCAAACCGCTATCTGTTAATGGATGATTCAATAAAGCAAGAATGGCACTTAACGGACAAGTAACTACATCTGAACCCAATTCGGCACATTTCAAAATATGGATTGGATTACGAACAGATGCCGCTAAGATTTCAGTTTCAAAACCATAGTTATCAAAAATCAATCTGATTTGCTCGATTAATTTGATACCGTCCATTGAAATATCATCTAAACGACCCACAAACGGAGAAACATAAGTAGCACCAGCTTTGGCTGCTAATAATGCTTGTCCAGCCGAGAATATTAATGTACAGTTGGTTTTGATACCGATGCTTGAAAAATATTTGATAGCTTTGATACCATCTTTGATCATCGGAATTTTTACCACAATATTTGGGTGAAGAGCTGCCAAGGCAAGACCTTCAGCAATCATTCCATCATAATCAGTTGCAATTACCTCCGCAGAAATATCTCCATCAACAATATCACAAATTGCTTTGTAATGATTGATTACGTTTTCATGTCCACTGATATTTTCTTTAGCCATTAAAGATGGATTAGTAGTTACGCCATCTAAAATACCTAAATCGTATGCTTCTTTAATTTCAGCCAGATTGGCTGTATCGATAAAAAATTTCATTTGCTTGTGTTTTAGTGCTTTCGCAAGATTATCAATTGATTATTGAAATTACTAGTAAATAAAGGGTTTTCCCGTCAGACGCTTCATTAAGTTTTTATTAACTCAAGAAGATTGATACCTCTCAGACGAGAGGTACCAATACAAAAACCCAATTTTATTTATCTTCTATAAAACATTGAATTCCAACGCAATTCATTTTTGAATTGGTACAAATCTGTTTTATCATTAATCAATACGTATTCTATACCTGCGATTTCAGCGAAATCTGCATAGAATTCTTGTGTAAGTGCCTGTGAATAAACAGTATGGTGTGCCCCACCTGCCAAAATCCACATTTGTGCTGCGGTTTTCAAATCAGGCTTAGTTTTCCATAATACACGTGCTACTGGTAATTTTGGTAATTCTGCGGCTGGCTCGATAGCCTCTACTTCGTTAACAATTAAACGGAAACGTCCGCCCATATCAACCATTGAAGCATTTAATGCAGGGCCAGCAGGAGAGTTGAATACCAAACGAACTGGGTCTGCTTTGCCACCAATACCTAATGGGTGGATTTCGCAAGTTGGTTTGCCTGAGGCTATGGTAGGGCAAATTTCCAACATGTGTGAACCCAATACTTGGTTGTTGTTTGGCGAGAAGTGGTAGGTATAGTCTTCCATAAATGAAGTACCACCTACTAAGCCCGCTGCCATTACCTTAGAGGTACGTACCAATACAGACGTTTTCCAGTCGCCTTCGCCACCGTAACCGTATCCATCAGCCATCAAACGTTGAGAAGCAATACCCGGTAATTGAACCATTCCGTGCAAATCTTCAAAAGTATTGGTATAACCTTTGAAGTTTCCTTGAGTAAGGAATGAACGTAAACCAGCTTCAATTCTAGCAATTTCAACTAAACTACTTCTTTGACCACCATTTACTTTCAATGAGTCCATCAAAGTATATTGTGCTTCATATTCTTCAATGAGGGCATTAATAGCAGCGTCGCTCACTGAATTGATGATGCCTACTAAATCACCTACAGGGTGTGTATTGACAGAGTATCCAAATTTGATTTCAGCTTCTACTTTATCGCCTTCTGTTACGGCTACAAAACGCATATTATCACCAAAACGAGCGAATTTAGCACCTTGTAAATCGTTCCAACCAGAGGCTACTCTACTCCAAACGTTGATTCTTTCATGAACCTCTTCGTCTTGCCAGTGACCAACTACTACTTTACGAGCAATACCCATTCTAGCCCCGATGAAGCCGAATTCACGGTCACCATGTGCAGATTGGTTCAAGTTCATAAAGTCCATATCGATATCTGCATACGGAATTTCAGCATTGAACTGAGTATGTAAATGACAAAGTGGTTTACGTAAAATTTTCAAGCCATTAATCCACATTTTTGATGGCGAGAAAGTGTGCATCCAGCAAATCAAACCGATACATTTTGCATCAGAGTTTGCTTGAATGGCCATATTGTATATTTCCTCTGGCGTTTTTAAAACAGGCTTAAATACAACAGTTACTGGAATTTTTGAAGACTTGTTGAGGGCTTCAGCAATAATTTTAGAGTGTTCATCCACTTGTTTAAGTGTTTCTTCTCCGTAAAGATGTTGGCTACCTGTAATGAACCAAACTTCGTTTTGTTTTAAGTCAATCATTTTAATAAATATAATTTGGTAAGCACCAGAATGTTATGTGTGATATAATTATTTTAATTCCAATACAGCTACTGAAAATGCTGGTAATTTTACTTTTAATTGATTACCCGAAATCGTTGCTCCTGAAAATGCCTTTGGTTGAATTTTATTAGGATTTTCAAATGAATTGAAGTCTCTTAATTTTTCAGCAGCCAAAATTCTTCCTGAAACCGAAACGTATTTAGCTCCTTTTAAATCAATCGTGATTTCTTGAGGATTCTTAGGGTCAACATTTGTTAAAGAGATGTGTGTTAAACCTTTAGCATCTTTTGAAGCCGAAACGGAAACCGCTGGTAATTTTTCTCCTTCAAATACAAAATCGTTAGATTTTACTTTGATTGGAAGCAAAGTAGCATCTTGGTGAACATTATACATTTCCATTACATGGTAAGTAGGAGTGAGGATCATTTTCTCCTCTTTGGTAAGGATAACTGCCTGCAAAACATTTACTACCTGTGCTAAATTCGCCATTCTGATTCGGTCTGCATGGTTATTGAAAATATTCAACGTAGCTCCCGCAATCATGGCATCTCTCATGGTATTTTGTTGAAACAAGAAACCCGGATTTGTACCATTTTCTACATTATACCAACCGCCCCATTCGTCAACTACTAAAGCAACTTTCTTTTTAGGGTCGTACTTGTCCATTACTGCTGAATGTTTTGTTACCAATTCATCCATCAACAAAGCTTGTTGCATTGTTTTGAAATACTCTTTATCCGTATATTCTGTAGCAGAAGTTTTTTTACCTTCGCCCCAGCTTAAAACTGAATAATGGTGAATAGCTACACCTTCAAGCATTTGATGAGGAATGTTTTTCATCAACGTTTCTGTCCATTTATAATCTGCATCGCTTGCACCAGAAGCTACTCTGAAAAGTCCTTTTTTATCTGCTCCTGCCATGAAAGTAGCATACTGACGATAGATGTTAGCATAATATTCAGCTGTCATATTTCCACCACAACCCCAAGCTTCGTTACCTACTCCCCAGATTGAAACATTCCAAGGTTTTTCACGACCATTTTGCTCACGCAATTTTGACATCGGACTTGTTCCAGCACCCAAGTTTATATACTGAGTCCAGTCTTTCAATTCTTGTACAGTTCCACTACCTACATTACCTGAAATATATGGTTCAGTACCCAATAGCTCGCACATATTCAAGAAATCGTGTGTACCAAAAGAATTATCTTCAGTAACACCACCCCACCAAGTATTAACCATCGCTGGGCGTTGAGCTTTAGGTCCAATACCATCTTTCCAGTGATAAGTATCAGCAAAACAACCACCAGGCCAACGTAGGTTAGGAATTTTTAATTTTTTAAGCGCATCAATAATGTCTAATCTTACACCATCTTTATTTGGGATTTTTGTATTGTTTTCACCGACATAAAAACCGCCGTAGATACACGTACCTAAATGTTCGGCAAAATGCCCATAAATGTGTTTATTAATCGTTACTTTACCTGAATCAGCTTGCAATGTTGCAGTATTTTGAGCATTTCCTATGAAAGAAAGCCCCAAACAAGCCATTGCCAATAGTTGTTTTTTCATCGATTTTTTTGAGGATTTAATTGGAATAATATTGTTGTATTAGTTGTGAATTAGTGAATGGTGAGTTGTGAATGTAAGTGTGGTATAAGTGTTAAATTTTACTCCACATTCCACACTCAAAACTCTTCAATCATCAACATCCTTGTCCGTAATAGGCACTTACGCCGTGTTTACGCTCGTAATGCTTTTCAATTAGCGTATCTTTCAAACGGTTCACTCGTGGGTTCAACGTACAAGTAAGGTAAGCCATTTGCGCAACTGCTTCTAAAACACCTGCATTATAAACAGCTTTTTCGGCGTTTTTACCCCATGTAAAAGGAGCGTGATTTCCCAAAAGCACCATTTCTACTTCTTTATAAGAAAAACCTTTTTTCTCGAAATGATTCATAATTTGGAAACCCGTTTCGTATTCGTAATCTCCTTTAATCATTTCATCACTCATAGGGGGAGCGCACGGTACATCCACCGTCAAATGGTCGGCATGAGTAGTCCCTAAAATAGGAATATCCATCTGAGCCTGTGCGAATGAAGTAGCATAAGTAGAGTGCGTATGAACAATAGAACCGATATCTGTCCAATGCTTATACAACACTGCATGTGTTTTAGTGTCAGAAGAAGGACGGAAAGACCCTTCCACCACTTTAGCATCAAAATCGCAAATTACGATTTGGTCAGCCTGTAGAGATTCATAAGGTACGCCACTAGGTTTAATAGCAAAAACACCTTTTTCTCTATCTACAACACTTACATTTCCGAAAGTAAATACAACCAAACCTAATTTAGGAAGTTGCATATTTGCCTCAAAACAGGCTTGTTTAATGTCTTGATACATGATTAATTATAAGTTGTGAATTGTTAGTCTTGAATACACAAGACTAACAATTCCTTCTATCTCAAAATCTTACTTCTTATTTATTTTATCTTCAAGTCTTCAAATCTTGTGTCTAGCGTCTAAAGTCTACCAGTCTGGCGTCTTAAAGTCCTCCAGTCTTCAAATCTTGTGTCTAGCGTCTTAAAGTCCTAAAGTCCCAAAATCAAACTGTCTGCGATTCAACAAAAGCTCCTAAAGCCTCATATTTTTGATAAAGCTTTGCATATAAAGCCACGTTTTCTGCAATAGGGAAATATGTTTTATCAAAACCATTACCCATCGCCGAAACGGCTGTGTTAACATCTGGATGAATGCCCGCGGCTACAGCTGCATACATAGCAGCACCCAAAGCAGGTGCTTGTTCAGAAGTAGCAATTTTAACAGGCATATCTAATACATCAGCAAGCGTTTGCATCACAAAATCAGATTTTTTAGCTACACCACCCATACCAACAATCTGTTTGATATCAACACCTTCGTTTTTAAAACGATCAACAATAGCTTTTGAGCCAAAACAAATAGCCTCGACCATAGCTCGGAAAATAGCAGGGGCATCAGAACCCATGCCCAAGCCTATGATAGCCCCTTTCAATGCTTGGTTAGCATCAGGTGTTCTTCTACCATTTACCCAGTCTAAGGCCACAACGTTTTTCTCAGAAATAGGAATAGCTGAAGCTGCTTTTGAAAGACTTACAATGATAGAATCTTCAATTTGTTGTTTAATTTCTGGCGCAATATCAGCATTTTGAACTGACCACATTGTCAAGTTTTTAAACCAAGCCAATAAGTCGCCAAAAGCAGATTGACCTGCCTCTAAGCCCAACATTCCAGGAATGATAGAACCATCTACCTGTCCACAAATACCACGAACCAATTTGTCGCCAATTTCATCAAAAGGAGCAACCATCATGTCGCAAGTAGAAGTACCCATTACTTTTACCAAAGTAGCCGATTCAATCTCAACACCCACTGCACCAGCGTGTGCATCAAAAGTTCCTACAGAAATGATAGTATCAGTAGTTAATCCTAATTTATCAGCCCAAGCTTGGCATAAATTGCCCATTGAAACATCGGCTGTATAAGTGTCTTCAAATAGTCGTGAACGCAATGCTGCCAAACGACTATCAAATTTTCCTAAATATTCTTCAGAAGGCAAACCTCCCCATGATTCATGCCACATGGCCTTATGCCCTGCCGCACAACGACTTCTCTTTACAGCATCAACATCATCACTACCAATTAATACCGCAGGAATCCAGTCACAATGTTCCATCCATGAATAGGCAGATGTTGCAATGCTATCGTCTTGACGCGTAATGTGTAAAATTTTTGCCCAAAACCACTCCGAAGAATAAATTCCACCTTCAAACTGAGTGTAGTCAATACCACCCCAAGTACGAGAAACCTGATTGATTTCAGCCGCTTCGTTGACAGAAGTATGGTCTTTCCAAAGCACAAACATCGCATTTGGATTTTCTTCAAACCCAGCTGTTAATGCCAATGGGGTACCAGATTTGTCAACCGCAACAGGAGTAGAGCCTGTGGTATCCACTGAAATACCTTTTACTGATGATGGATTTACAGATGGGGCTTTTGCTAAACAATCTTTGATGGTACTTTCCAACCCTTCAAGGTAGTCTAAAGGGTGTTGGCGGAACTGGTTTTTAGCTGGAATACAATATTTTCCAGCTTTCCATCTTGGATAATAAAAAACAGATTGGCTAATTTCTTTACCGTTTGAAGTATCAATTAATACCGAACGAACAGAGTCTGTTCCATAATCAACACCGATGACGTATTGGTTTTTCATTGGTTAAATAATTTTTCGTGTCATCATGACACAATTGTAATAAAAGTTATTAAAAAATATATTTATGAGGTAAATAGATAACATGATTGAAGCAAATCGTGAATTTTTCAAATCATTTTACCATTTAAAATCAGAAATAAAGTTGTGAAAATCGTTGAAATTGTTTTTATATTTTTCGGCGTCGAGCTGATAAAGCATAGCTTTTTTGGTGGCAGAATTTTCATTTTTCTCACCTGTATCAATTAACAAACCTGTTGAAATGATTTTTCTGCTAAAATTCCTACGATCAAGATTCATATCATAGATGGCCTCATATAGTTTTTGTAATTGAGGAATCGTGAATTTTTCAGGTAATAGTTCAAAACCTAAAGGATGTAAAGCGGCTTTGTAGCGTAACTGTGAAAGCGCCATATTCACCATTTTGTTATGATCAAAAATTAAATCAGGTTTGTCTTTAAAATTGAACCAATATCCATTCATCGAACGTGATAGCTCAGAATCGTGAGCGTGGATATTAATCAAAGCAAAAAAACTAACAGAAACAGTACGCTCTACTGGGTCACGGGTAATTTCCCCAAAAGCATGGAGTTGTTCCATGTATACATTTTCAAGCCCTGTTAATTCATTCAATACTCTTTTTGCTCCTTCTTCTAAATCTTCAGTTTCATTTAAAAATCCTCCCATCAACGACCATTTCCCTTTTTCAGGTTCAAAGTTTCGTTTAATCAAGAGTAATTTTAATTCTTCACCATCAAAGCCGAAAATTATGCAGTCGATGGCTAAGAGAATCCTTGTATCATGTGTGTATTTTAGAAGCATTTCTGTTGTATTAAATAGATTGTGTAAATGTAACACAATTTAATTAATACAACAAATTCTTTTAAAAAGAAAATAATTTCTTAAAGTTAAGAAATTGATTTATAAAAAATTATGATTAAAACTTTTTTTTGTGGACAAAAGAAAATCTCTTCATCTATCAATGTTTGTAATAAACGCTTGATACACAAAGAGATTTTATGGAGTAACTTTTATTTAAGCCTAAAGGACTAAACCTTTAAAAATTTTTGATTTTCATCAATGGTTTTATC
>NZ_JBWKYN010000186.1:0-11779 GCF_059423785.1 Arcicella sp. GW458-12-2-14-TSB2
CCCAAATCAAACTATATTACAATTTTAAGTACTTTAACTTTCACAAAACTCAGGGCAACCTATTTTAGGCAAGCACAAGCGTTCGTACAAGTTATCTAAAATCTGCTAATCGTTTGTATTTCAATGAATTGTCAACATCAAAATACCAGAAAATTTTTGAAAAATACTTAAAATAATACATCCTTTATGATTGTTAAACTACGCCAAGCATGGACAAGTACACAATACATCTTAATCATATTTAATACCTCATAATTCATATCTCATACCTCATATCTAAATACCTACCTCCACCATTCGGCAAACTCCTCATTTTTATATTGCTCATCGTTTGATAGAAAAGCCTTTGCATAACTCAACCAACCTTTATCAAAATATTTTTCGTTGGGACTAAACTCTCCTGCCCCTAAATCAAAGTCACAGGCAATATTAGGTACGCGATAATCTGCCCATTTACAAATTTTAGATTTTTTAGTATTATACATTGTCCAAGTACCTTCAAAAGCATTATTAAAATATCCATCTGAAAGCAAGTTGATATCATCATACTTCACTTGGTTATCTTTATTAATATACCATTTCGTGCGTAATTGTCCTGTAAAAACACCTGTATGGGATTGATTTCTATTTTCAAAAAATTCATATTTAGCGATTAATAGCCCTTGTGTTTTAACGCCTGTATCCTTGGCTTGATTATCCACACCAAATTGCTCTCGCTTGGTCTCATGAATTTTCTCCACGATTATTTTACCAATAAAATCGCAGACATTCCCTTTTACGTTTGATTTACCATAAACAAAATACTCTTCTGGATTATTGGTATTTTTAACAACAGTAATAACCCTTACCTTAATACGTTGAAAATCATCTCCTAGCACACCCAATACGTTATAATTATCTGTCTTATTCCACAAATCTGAAAAGTCAGATGCAAGAAATACATTTTTTTTGTTTTCTTCATACATCTTCTCTCCACTTAAAATATCGTTATGACAATTTGTTTGGGAAAAAATTGAAAATGAGCTAACAATAAAAAAAAGAGATAATATTGTTTTCATTTTATTGAGACATTGTTTTTGATTGATTGTTAATTGACCTCTAAAAATACTCATTATTTTTATTCAATAGGTATATTAAATAATAGTTGTGAATAGTAAAATAAAACGTAGGGTTGGTATTGAATACGACCTTATTCCCAAACAATAGGACGAATGCAATTCGTCCCTACTGTTCTTTAATCTTTTTTCTGTGCTGTTCTCCCCAAATACTCAATTCATTTAATAAACTTTTTAAAGTATTGCTATATTCAGTTGCTTCATAAATAATAGTCACTGGAGTAGTAGGATATACTTTACGTATGATAAGGTAATTTAATTCTAAATCTTTCAATTCATTGGATAATACCTTGGGCGATATGCCCGTGATTTCATGCTGAATCTCGCTAAAACGTTTTGGCGATTGGACTAAGCAAAGTATTACTGGAAGTTTCCACTTTCCATTAAGAACATACATCGCATCAATGACGTTTTTGAGCGACCCAGCACATTCTGTCTTGCTCATAAGTATTTCATTTTCAATTGTTTTCATCCCCACAAAGATACAAACTTTCCTAAAAGTAACCGCTTTCCTTTGGGTAACTACTAACTTTTGTATACTTCAAGGCAATACCTTTGTCCTTGACAATTCGATAGAAAAAACCTTTTAAAAGGACTGACAATCTCGGAATTTTAAATTAATCAATAAAACATTTATGAAACGTATCCTTCATTTAAAATCTAGCCTACTAGGCAAAGACTCTTATAGCATTAAGCTAGGCAATGCCATAGTTGAAAAAATTCAGGAAAAGTATCCTGACAATGAACTTGAAGAATTAAACTTGGTCGATATCGAAATGCCGCATCTTACTCCTACTACCCTGCGTACATTCTTTATTCCTAAAGATCAACTGAATGAAGAAGAACAAGAAGCAATTAGCTTATCTGATAGATTGGTTAAACAGTTATTCGGGGCAGACATCATTGTAATAGGTGCACCACTTATCAATTTTACTATTCACACATTGCTAAAGGCTTGGATTGACCATGTGACTAGACCTGGAATAACTTTCGGATATGGTGAGGACGGCCGACCTATTGGGATGATAACAGGAAAAAAAGTTTATGTTGCCATGTCTTCTGGTGGTATTTATTCAGAAGGTGCAGGCAAAGCCAACGATTTCGTTGCCCCCTATTTAAAGGCTTTTCTTGGCTTTTTAGGTATGACAGATTTAACCGTTTTCCGAGCTGAAGGATTAAAAGTGCCAAATGTGAAGGAATACGCCATGGCAAAAGCTATTGAGAGTATAAAAATTGATTAATATGTCCAGCAGTCGCTCACTTCCAAGTGAGTGACGACTATTAAAAGGCTTCCAGCCGTAAAATCAATCATATAACATAAGCCATTAAAAAGTAGCGGTAACCGCAAGGGTTACCGTTTTGTACCTACAAATGCAACCACAAGGGATTACCACTACGTTATTAAAAATAAATGACTATGGAAGTCTCATAATTCATAAACATCCATTAAGGTATCATTGATTTTATCAGTCAGTATCTCTACAAGTTCATCATCCATAAACTCATAATCGTCTGGAATATCGAGATTTTCAATAGTAGGTAATTCCAGAAAACTATAAACCTCCTTGATTTTTGCTTTTTGGTCAGTCTCCATCACAAAAACAAAGTCTGCCCAGTTCAAATCGTTTTCAGAAATTTTCCTTACACTCTTGGGGCTCAATCCTACTGACCGAATATTAAAGCGATGATCATTTTTAAAAATATGCTCTGCTGTTCTGCTACGCTTTTTGTTTTTTCCACAAACTACCAATATGTTTGGTCTTTCAGTTGTTATCATTCAATATTTTCATTACTTATACTAAAAACAGTAAGTAGGGACGAATTGCATTCGCCCTATTGGTTTGTACACAAGGACGAATGTAATTCGTCCTTACCATTATTACAAACACGCAATCATTTTCTTAATCTCAGCTTTATCAAATTGTTGAGATTTAGCCTCAATCTCTGCCAAGGTCAATGGTTTATTGTTGCCAGAATTGGGGAAGATTAAATAAACAATTCCTTTGTCAGAATCTGAAGCAATAATTTGCTTCAAATTCTTCTTATAAATCAATTTAATACCTAAATTCTCAGATAGTTTTACAGAGCCTTCTCCTATGTGTTTGTTATTACCCGTATCTGCAACAATTGCAAAACTTCCTTTGTTTGTTTTTTGATTAAATACATAAGCCAAATCACCTTTTTTGACACCTTTCGCTATCAAATTAGGAGGAATAGCGATATAAGGGATTTCTTCGGAATTTACATATCTTCTATAGTCTGTTGCTTTTTTAGTAGCATCTACCAAAGAAGTTTGGGAAAGGTAATATCCAGGGAATGGGTCAGAAGATTTTTGTATATATGGCTTGTTACCCTCAAATACAATGACACTCGGACTTAAATTACCAACTCCTCCAGCACTAGAAAGATTGTCCAAGCCAATATTTTGAGGATGATAAGCCCGAGGCGACCCATCAACATCAATTGTCATCTCTGATACATAGCCAATAACCGCATTATTAATCTTCCAAACTTTCGCAGTTGGGTTTTTAGGATAAGAAAGTTTTAAATCAACTTTTTCACAAGTAGTTTGACCAACAATACTATCTTCACTAAAGAAGAGGACTAAAACTAAAGTTAAGATTCTTTTCATCGTAGTAAAGTTTAAGGTAATTTTTTTATTTTTCAGTAGCTTTCATGCCTAAATAAGTAGTGGCACTAATACCCATCAAACCTAGGGTTTCAGGACTAAATTCTGGGAAATCTCTGTCTCCATGTGCCATTTTCTTGAAAAAAACTACTAAAAAAACAACACTAAAGATAAGGTTGAAAATTAGGGCTTGATAGCGATATACAGTAACCCCTGTTGAGTCTGAAAGTATTTGAGTGAAAAAATTAATTGGTTTTCTAAGTTTAGGAGGCATTTCACTTTCAGCCTTAGGATTATCTACAACTACTGTTGGAGGAGTAGTACTGCTATCGATAATATTCGCTACAGCAGTAGTACCAACGCCTATACCCAGTAAAACCAAACAGGTTGAATTGAGTGGTATTACTTCGCCTCTGATACCAAAGCCAATCACAAAACAGGCACCTATTATGGTAGTCCACCATAATCCTTGTGTACGGGCAAAACTATAGGTTTCTACAGGACCAGTATCAGAATCAATCACACAGATGTCTTTTAGGATTTTTGTTTTGACCGAAAGGGAAATTGCACTGAAGACTATCAACAGTGCCAAAGCATTACAAATGAAGTTCATGGTTATTTATAAGTTAAATTGGTTATTCAAACCTAATAAAAAAGCCAGCCCTTTAAAAGGCTGGCTTACAATAATTTATCTTATATTTATTATTCGGTGCATTAAGGCTTATTCTACCTCCAATTTCCCTACATTCTCAAACTTAATAGAGCCATCTTCATCTACTTCCATCATCACTACCGAATCTTTATTAATATAATTACCTAAGATTTGTTTAGACAATTCGTTCAAGATTCTTCTTTGCATTACTCGTTTCAGTGGTCTAGCACCCATCGTTGGTTCATAACCTTCTTCTGCAAGTTTCACAAGGGCTTCATCTGTACTTTCCAAAGTGATGCCTTGTTCTCGTAAACGTTCTTGAATATGTCTGAACTGAATTCTAACGATTTGGCTAAGGTTATCTTTAGACAATGGCTCAAACATAACAATTTCATCTACACGGTTCAAGAATTCTGGTCTTACTACTTGTTTCAATAAAACCATTACCTCTTCTTTGGCTTTCTCCATTACGATATGATTGTTCCAACCTTCCATTTCTCCCATTTTTTCTTGGATGATATGGCTACCAATGTTAGACGTCATGATGATAATAGTATTCTTGAAATTAGCAATTCTACCTTTGTTATCCGTTAAACGACCATCATCAAGCACCTGCAACAAAATGTTCCAAACATCTGGATGAGCTTTTTCAATTTCGTCTAAAAGAATGACAGAATATGGTTTTCTACGAACAGCTTCAGTCAATTGTCCCCCTTCATCATACCCAACATATCCCGGAGGTGCTCCCACCAAACGGCTTACCGCATGGCGTTCTTGGTATTCCGACATATCAATTCTCACCATCGCATTCTCATCGTTAAATAGGTAATCTGCTAAGGCCTTTGCCAATTCAGTTTTACCTACGCCAGTAGTTCCCAAGAAAATAAACGAACCAATCGGACGTTTAGGGTCTTGCATTCCTGCACGAGAACGACGAACAGCATCGGAAATAGCCTCAATAGCCTCTTCTTGTCCAGCTACTCTTTTACCTAATTCAACTTCCAGATGTAGTAATTTTTCTTGTTCAGCACGCATCATTTTTGATACAGGTACGCCCGTCCATTTAGCTACTACTTCTGCAATGTTCTCAGGGGTTACTTCTTCTTGCAACATCGGCGTTTCGCCATTTTTATCAGCAGTTTTTCCGTTTTGCAACTGTTTCAGCCTATTTTCAGCCTCCACTAATTTACCATAACGTATCTCTGCTACTTTACCATAATCGCCAGCTCTCTCAGCTTGTTCAGCTTCCAATTTCAAGCGATCGATATTTTCTTTTTCTTTACGAACTTCATCCAAAACAGACTTCTCACCTTCCCATTTCGCCATCAAACCACTTTTCTTATCGGTAAGTTCTGCTAATTCTCGGCTGATAATATTTTCGCGTTCTTTATTATTTTCACGTCTAATCGCCTCACGTTCAATCTCCAATTGCATGATTCTACGTTTCAAAGCATCAATCTCTTCAGGAACAGAATCTATTTCCATCCGCATTTTTGCTGCAGCCTCGTCCATCAAGTCAATGGCTTTATCGGGTAAAAAACGATCTGAAATATAACGGCTCGATAATTCTACAGCTGCAATTACAGCATCATCTTGAATCCTTACACCGTGGTGTAGTTCATATTTATCTTTAATCCCCCTTAGGATAGAAACAGCATCAGTAATATCTGGTTCATCGACTACTACCATCTGGAAACGACGTTCCAAGGCTTTATCTTTCTCGATATATTTCTGGTACTCTTTCAAAGTAGTTGCACCAATAGCATGCAATTCTCCACGAGCCAACGCTGGTTTCAATAAGTTAGCTGCATCCATCGCCGAATCTCCGCCACCACCTGCACCAATCAAGGTATGAATCTCATCAATAAACATGATGATTTCTCCCTCTGCATCTGTTACTTCTTTGATAACTGCTTTTAGTCTTTCTTCAAACTCACCTTTGTATTTCGCTCCAGCAATCAACAAACCCATATCTAACGTATAAATTTGCTTAGATTTCAGGTTTTCGGGTACATCACCCATTACTATTCTTTGTGCTAATCCTTCTACAATTGCGGTTTTACCAACCCCTGGCTCCCCTACCAACATAGGATTATTCTTGGTGCGTCGTGATAATATTTGTAATACCCTGCGTATTTCTTCATCTCTACCAATCACAGGGTCAATTTTCCCAGCTTTGGCTAATTCATTTAGGTTTCGAGCATACCGTTCTAATGAACGATAGGTTGCTTCTGCATTTTGGTCTTTCACGGTTGTGTTTCCTCTTAGTTCTTTTATGGCACTTTTTAATTCTTTTTCCTTATATCCACTCTCTTTCATCAAACTTGCCACAGAATCTTTCCCTAACAGGATTCCCAATATTAATAACTCTATGGATACAAATTCATCTGAAAACTCTTTCAATAAATTCTCTGCTTTGGTAAAAGCCGCAGCAGCATCGTTTGCTAAATAGGGCTGACCTCCACCAGAAACTTTAGGATAGCCATTTACTATATTTTCCAGTTTAGATGAAAAAATTGCTTGATTCACTTGTAACTTTTTCATCAAAAACTCTGAAGTATTGGGCTCCTCGTCAATGATGGCTTTTAACAAATGTCCCGTTTCAATAGCTTGTTGGCCATTTGCTGAGGCAATCGAAGCGGCATGTTGGATTACCTCTTGAGTCTTGGTTGTATATTTATTAAAATTCATCGTATAAATGATTTTCTGTTTTTCAATCGTTGATACTACTATTTTATCAAAAGCTAAGCCAAGCTAGTTTTGCGGAAAAAATGGCATATTTTTCCGCAAAAAATCAAAATATTTAAGCCAAAATGACGGTTTTTTTGTTGGAGACTTTAGGATTTTAGGACTTTAAGACTGGAAGATAAAAGAAACAAAACTTAAAGATATTTAGAGTTGAGGACTTTAAGAAGAAAGAAGCCTCCCCAGCAGTCGCTCGTTTCTAACGAGTGACGACTATTATGAGACTTCAAGCCGATAAGTAAGAAATAAGACTTTAGGATTTCAGACTTCAGAAGTTTAAGAAGAAAGAAGAAGGTTTAGAAGTCCCCTCCCGCAGTCGCTCGTTTCAAACTAGTGACGACAATAATCAGGCTTCCAGCCTTTTAACATAATCGCCGTAAAATAAAAATAACAGTAAATTGAGTATTTAAAGCCTGTTTTTATCATGGTTTTTTACAAAATTTGCCGTAATATTATACAACTCAAATTTGCTCTATTATGAAAAATCTCTCTACTTTATTTTTAGCACTTTTAGTGCTGGGTTTCATTCGTTGTACTAAAAAAGATGACCCTACCAACCCAATTACTCCTCCTACCACAACAGAAGAGCCATATTTTGAATATAAGATTAACAATAACTCCGCTGTGCATGTTGACTGTAGTGCTATTAAGTTCTTAGCTGCAAGTGGTGGTAGTACAGTCACACTCGTTGTTGCTACTTCTGCTTCTACAAACTCAACATTTACTTTTGCTTTTTATGGTGCAGCATCGGCCTTAGATACAGTTAAAACTGGTAATCATCCTTTATTGGCATATTCTAGCTTTATGCCAGTATCATCAGCTACTCCAATGCACTTAAGTTTAAAAGTGCCTCAAACTACTGGTAGTAACGATTATTTCTATAGCTTGGCTCCATCTGAAGCCACTCATAAGCATACTATAAAATCTATCACTAAAGGTGATATTGAAAGTGACAGACGAATATATTGGGTAGAAGGAGAATATAATTGTAAAGGACAACAACTACCAGGAACAACCACCGCTACTATATCAGGTAAATACAGATTTAAGCTATTAGCCGTACAATAAGGTTCACAAAGAAAGAACATAACAACCATAACATTTGCCCTTCCACTTGTACTGAAAGACAAGTGGAAGCCCTGATAAATAGGATTTTAATCTAAACATTTGTACTTTCAGAAAACTTTGTTGTTATATACCTTTCGATTTTCCTTTCGGAATAAATCGAACAGCTTAAACAGTGTAAGTCATTGGCACAATTATTTAACACATTAGGTAAAGTAGTATCTTACCTTTGATGATACATAAAATTCTTTTTTGCATCACGTTATTTAATACCCAATAAACATATTACAAGATAATTTTTATCAATATAACAACAAAATTTCATGAACATAAAACGAATTTTCGGGGCTTTGCTCACCCTATTAGGTGTTATCGGACTTATTTATGCTGCTACATTATTTGTCAATAAATCAGGTGGACACAATACGAAGGCCCTTATTACTTATGGAATTATTGGCTTTATTTTCTTTTCTTCAGGAATCAGTTTGATACGTTCAACAAATGACCAATCATAAGATTTTGGGACTTTAGGATTTGTGGACTTTAGACGTTAGACTTTGAGACGCCAACAGTCGCTCGTTTTTTAACGAGTGACGAACATTGTTAGGTTTCAAGCCGATAACTTGAAGTAAGACTTGAGGATTATGGGTGGAACTTTTGATTATAGACGTTAAGACCCCGCACACTTAGACCAACGAGGAAATCAACGATTTTTACTAGGTTAAGCCTGTAGCTTGGATTTATTATTCATTTCAGTTTGAAACTGAAATGAATTTATCCTACTCCAAGTGACGGTTTGCTTAACAATGAACTAGCGAAGGTATCATTAGTGGTTGTCTATTCAGAAAAAGTCGCAAATGTTTGTCCATTGTAACAATACAGTCCACAGTTTCGAGTTCCAATCCAAATGTTTCCTTTTCTATCTTCAAGCATACTCCAAACTGAATATTTACCCATTCCGTCTTTGGTAGTAAAATTTTCAAAAGTCTTTCCATCATAACGCCATAATCCCCCTATACTTTCTGTAGTATTCAGTTTTTCACCTCCGTCAAACCAAATATTTCCGATTTTATCTTTAAAAATGGCTGAACCTATATTTGTTTTTTCTGCATACATTGTAAATGTTTTACCATCATAACGGAATACACCGTTTTGCCTTCCACTAAACCAAATATGTCCGTTTTTATCTTCTAGCATATACCTAATCCATCCATCTCTATTAGGTTTAGTACTCTTAATAGATTTTCCGTCATAACGGATAACGCCTTCTTGTGTAATTGGTCCAGAACCCATCCAAATTGTTCCATTACTATCTTCTAAAAAGCACTGTATCCATTGGAGTTTAAGATGTTGATTGTTTGCAATACCATTATTATCTAAAAAACGGCTGAATGTTTTTCCGTTATAGCAATACAAATCTAGCGAAGTACCAAACCAAATTATGCCATTTTTATCCTGCATCATACTCCAAACTGCATTTACACCTAATTGTGGTGTTGCTACACCAAAACCTATCAGACTGGTCAGCATAAACGGAATTCTTGACACTGTTTTTCCATCGTATCTACTAACCCCATCGTCTGTACCAAACCAAATATTACCAGATTTATCTTCTAAAATAGACCAAACTTTATTATTACTTAAACCATCTTTTTTGGTAAACTGCGTAAATTCTTTTCCATCATATCGATAAACACCTTCGCCTGTTGTTCCAAACCAAAGATTACCGTTTTTGTCTTGAAGACTACAATGTATGTTTTGATGTACAGTTGTACCTTGTGTTTTGATCAACTTTGTATTTCTACTGGTAAATGATTGTTGTTCAACAACCGTTTCATTGGTTCGTTTACTTTTTGTCTGTCCGTTACAAGAAGTAAAAAATATGTACACTAACAGTAAAGAGAAGATTGGATATTTAAGTTTAAGCATCGTCATTTGTATTTTTTTTTTGCTAGTTTTCTGCACCAGCAAGATTTTCTCTATTGGCGCGTTGCTGTCGCACAGGTTGTTGGTCTATGCGACCCAGTAAAAAAATACCAACAACGGCAACAATACTTTTCGGACAGCCTCAACAAAGCTATCTTTAATACCCCCTATACAGGTAAAAAAAGTGTAAAAAGAGTGTAAAAAAGTGTAAATGATTGGTTTTGGGGGATTTTAGGACTTCAGGATTAGGGGACTTAGGACTTTAAGATTTTAGACATTAGGAACACCCGAACGCAGTCGCTCGCTTTTTAACGAGTGACGACTATTGTTAGGCTTCCAGCCGATAACAAGAAGTAGGACTTTAAGCAGGAAGAAGGTTGAATAAAATAGACTTTAATCCAAAATAGGAACTCTTTTACTAGTTCAAGCCTGCGGTTTGAACTAGTGGAACGAATCAGACCTATCCTATCTTTTTCTGTATTTGCCAATAATGCCCGAAAGGGTCTTTTATTGTTCCTTGTCGGTAACCATAGTCATAATCTTGTGCTGGACTTATTTCTATAGCTCCCGCAATGATTGCTTGATTCATTACTGCATCTACATCTGGTACAAACAAACCAATGCAACAGGTACAGCCATTGTGTTTGTCAGGAGGGAAAAAAAGCTTAGAGGTTATTTCATGAACATGAAAAATAGCACCATCTATACAAAGTTCAGCTACGTGAATAGTATCATCTTCGTTTCTAAAACACATATTCTCTGTTGCTCCAAAAGCATTTTTATAGAATGATATGTCCATTACCCCATTATTGATATAAAGCTCTGGGGCAAAAAAAGTATTACCAGCATTCGTCGTCATAGTTTTTGGGGTTTTAATCAAAGTATATGCTTAGGTTATTTTTTAGCAGTCGCTCGTTTTTTTAACGAGTGACAACTATTGTAAGGCTTCCAGCAGCCTATGGCTTGGATTTGATATTTATTTGTCATCTTTAGGAATGTATCGGTTATAAAAGTTACCAGTTCCTTTTGCATCAAGTCTTCCAACAATTACTTCTATAGAGCTTTTTGACAATTCAATTCCAGTTCTTAAATGATAATGTTCTCTTGTTCCAACTGGCAATAATTTATTATCTACTTTTTCTTGGTTAAGCTCAGCAATTTCGATTAGTAATTTAGCTAAAGATTTAAGTCCTTCTGCATCTCCGTGAATTAGTATTTCGCCATCCTTTTTTGTCTTTATTATGTGCAAAGAATATGTCCAAATTTCCTTCAATTTCGTTTCTTTTTGTCTTTTTATATTTCATTGTTATCTCTATTGACGGTCGGTTCTATAAAACTTAGGCTCTTTGGCTTGTTCTAAAAGACATTAGAAGCTTTGCTTAGACTAGCTGTGAGATTTATAAATCTTCCCATATCTCGAAACTCATTATTCTTTCATTTTTAACTCTAAAAATAACATAAGAATCTGTATTACCTATTCTTAACCTTAAAATATAGCCTAAATCATTTTTGATACGGTTATTAAAACTATTCGGGAAGTGCTTTTTTAAAAGATTAGGAGTATCGCCAATTTTTAAATGAAGATAGTCAAATACAAAAAATTTATCTTCTATATAAAAGACTTCTATTTTTTGATTTCTAATTTCA
>NZ_JBWKYN010000187.1:0-11762 GCF_059423785.1 Arcicella sp. GW458-12-2-14-TSB2
AAATAATTCTACCAAAGTTTGTTAGTAAATTTGGTGTTCTACCTTTTCTAAAAAGTATTTAAGATATTCTGCTCCAATAATTTTTTATTTGATTTTGAACTTTTAAATTCCGTTTCCTATCTCTCTAAAGCTTCTTTTAACTTATGCTAGATGATGAAACAAAATAAGAAATATGTTCCCAAAAAAAACAAGTGCTTTATTTATATTCTTGATTTTCCATTTATATAATATATACGCTTTTCAAAAAAATGATACTGCCCAAAGCTTGGATGTAACTCAAATCATTCAAAAGGCTATCAAACTTGCGTCAGTTCACGACAAATCTTTTGTGAATTACGAAGCAGAAGTATTTATCCAAAATTCAGCAAAATGGAATACAATCCCAAATATTTGGGAGCCTTTACTTGCTAAAGAAGGTGTAGCAGAAAAGCTCGTTTACCAATCTGAGTCTTTTGCTAAATTCTATGTTAGTAGTAATAATACTTATTATTTTCAACACAAAGCGTTGAGAAATAATTATCATGCAGAGGCGCGTCCTGACAAATATGTAAACCCGAATTTCTATAAAGCTACTTTAGGCACAGGTGCTATTTCTCCGCTCTCGCCAAAGGCTTTCCAATATTACGATTTTGAATTGGTAGATACTAAAATTATTAATAACCTAAAAGTTTATAACATCAAAGTTACGCCTAAACACAACAATGATGAAAAAGTATTTAGTGGTATAATATCTTTAACGGACGGGGATTTTTATCTACAAGATTTAGACTTAACTGTTAAAAACTACAATATTACTTATCATATCACCATCAATTATGCCCTTTTTAATACCCAGTGGGTTCCTCAACAATATAAGATTGTTGCTACGGGAGCTTTGATGGGCTTTGAGGGTGACTATACTTACATGGCCAAAGTCTGGAATTATCAGGACATTGCCCATAAAATCATTCCCGATTTAATTCGTCCTGACGAAAGCGAATTCAGCGAAATAGTGAACGTGCAGGAACGTAATTTTGAAGTTCAACAGTTCAAGCAAGTAATGTCGGCTTTGGGCACCAACCTAAAAAACCAATGGAGCGATGCCAACATTGCCTCTGGTTTAAAGCGTTATGATAAAGTTGAAATTGTACACAATGCCGAACGACAAAGCGATAACATTTGGACTGACTTAAAAACGAATACCGACTTTCAGGTCTTCTCGCCGAATTTACCCATTAATTCACACAACAAAAACTCGCTTCCACTACAGCCCGACGAGTTTTCAACTTACCGACAAGCCAATCAAAAATTTGGCATTGGTAGTGTATTGTTTAGCCGTTCGTATTTTTGGGGAGATACCAAACGTGGGTTCTACCCTTACGAAATCTATTACAAATCTCCTGTCTTAGATTTCAACTTCAATACAGTAGAAGGCTTTGTATTTAATACGGGTGCTTTGTTTCGTTTCAGACGAAACCGATATGATTGGTTTGAGATTGACCCTACTTGGCGATATTCAGTTACTCAGAATCGTTCGATGGGTATGTTAAAGCTCCGTTGGAAAACGCAGAAAGAAGAAATAAGTATCTCAGGCGGAAAGTTTATCTCTCAATACAATGTGGATACGCCAGTAGCCCTGGATTTAAACTCGTTATCGACGCTTATTCTTAAAAAGAACTTTGTTAAAATCTATGAAAAAGACTTTGTCAATATTTCATTCAGCGACCGTTTTTCTAATACTTTAGGCATTAAAACGTCTTTAGAATGGGCAAAGCGTTATCCTTTAGAAAATACGACAAACTACTATTGGATTAATTATGGTGGAGATGCATACTCTCCGAACTTTCCTAAAAGTCAGGAATTACCTGATACAAAGTTTCAGAATAATGATGCCTTCTTAGCTAATTTTCAGATAAACTATCGCCCTACGTTGAAAAAGCAATATCGTAATAATATTCGTTATGTAGATTTTTCTTCGTCGCCATTGATTACCTTCAAATACCGTGGTGCTATTCCTAAATTGTTTGGCAGTGAAATGGATTTCCATACGATTGAGCTAGGTATTGCACACAATTTCCCGTTGAGTATCAATACAAATTTCAATTATATCGCGCAGGCGGGTACTTTTTTAAGTGCCAAGAAAATGACTTTTGCTGACTACAAACACTTTAATGGTAACAATAATACAATTGCGATTGGTGAAGCCCTCACTACACATCGTTTGGTGGGTTTTTATGATAACTATATTTGGGGCGTAAGTAAAAAATTGATTGACCCATTTTATTTTTCTACCAATGGTTCATATATCGACATCATGACGATGTTTGGTCTTAGAAAATTTGCTTTGACACAATCGACCCTGATACGCAACAAAGGCATCCGTGAAGACCTTTTTGCCAACTACCTTTATACCGCTAACAACAATATTCATAATATTGAAGTAGGATATGGAGTAGATGGCATCTTGAGGATTTTAAGAGTAGAAGCCGTTTTTGCCTACAACAATCGTGGAATACCTAATAAGGAATTCACAAGTTTTAATAATACGATGGTTGGCATCAGGGTATCGCTTAATTCAAGGGTTCGTGGTGGTGTCACCCCTGATTGGTGATAATAGTCAACAGTTTTTTGCTAGCGAAAGCACTTATCCTCTTATTTGGATGTTAGGTGCTTTCGTTTTTTTTTGTCCTGTAGTTTTATGCACTTTTGCTTCAAATAATAAATAAAATATAAGCATCTTCTGATTATATCATAACTTACTATAACTTTAGCAAACATTCATAATCTATATCATTTTTGCCAATGAAACAGTTAATCGAAATTGCTAATCAACTTCATACCCTAGAAAAAAAAACAGAAAAAGCTTCTCATTCCTCGCTTTATTCTCGTCATCTTCAACGAATCCGACAAGCCCTTATTGAAATGGATATTACTTACCATTCTCCAGAAGGTGAAAAATATACTGATACCAGAACTGATATTGAAGCGAGTTTAACAGGAGAGCCTTCTGAGAATATGCGAATCACGGAGGTAATCAAGCCTATCGTTATGCAAGATGGCAAAATTCTTCAAAGGGGCATCGTCATCGTTGAGAGTTAAGTAAGCGTTGTGAACTGTCATTAATACGGTTTAGCATCCTGATGTATGTGCTTTTATTTACGCACCGCCTTCGTTTACATAGACCATTGATTTTCAATAAAATAGAACACACAAGTAAGAAATTATACATTAAAATTTACCCATGCAAACAATTAATTTTGGAATAGATTTAGGTACTACAAACTCTTTGATTGCTCGTTTTACAGGAGCTAATGTTGAAGTTTATAAAAACCCTATCGGCTTAAAAGAAACCCTTCCAAGTTGTGTAGCTTTCCGTGGCGAAAGGACTATTATTGGAGAAAAAGCTAGAGAATGGCTTTTGAAAGACTCTTTAAATGTTTTTACGAGTTTTAAACGTAAAATGGGTACAGATGAAAACTATTATATTCCTTCGCTTAGCGATAACAAGTCACCCATCGAGCTATCTGCTTTAGTATTAAAAGAATTAAAGAATTTCATTCATAATGGTGAAATCCCAAACGCTGTTGTCATTACTATTCCTGCAAGTTTTGATACCATACAGAGCAATGCTACTAAACAGGCAGGTTATGAAGCAGGGTTTAAAGAAGTAGTACTGCTACAAGAGCCTATTGCCGCTTCTTTAGCATTTTTCAATAAATACCGTGCGTCTGAAAAAGAAACAGGCAAATGGTTGGTTTATGATTTAGGAGGCGGAACATTTGATGTTGCCTTGGTAGGAATAGATAATAGCGAGCTACGTGTGCTTGACCATCAGGGAGATAATTATTTAGGAGGCGTCGATTTTGATCATAGTTTAGTAATGAATGTTATTATTCCTAAACTAGTAGCCCAAACAGGAAACACAGGACTAATAGATTATATACAAACAAAGAATAGTATCTATGAGAAGCTTTATCATGTACTTTTATTAAAAGCCGAAGAAGCTAAAAAAGAACTAAGTTCGCGACTAAGCACTGAAATTGAATTTGCCTATACTTCTCCAGATGGGATTGAAGAGGATATTTACATCACTATTAGTAGAGAAGAACTGAATGGTGTAATCAGCAATAAAGTTGATGCTACGTTATTGATGTTAGAAGTAATTTTAGACAGGAATCATCTATTAGCTTCAGATATAGAGGAAATTATTATGATAGGTGGTAGCACTTATATTCCCTACATCTACGAGACCATTGCTGAAAAAATGAACATCAAAGTAAACAGAAATGCTGACCCGACAACGGCCGTAGTAGTGGGTGCTGCTTATTTTGCTGGGAATAAACCAAGCGTCGAAAAAAAAGTAACTGTCATTGAGCAAGAGTCTTTTGATAATATAACGATACAAACAGGCTATACAGCTACGACTAAGGACCACGAAGAGTATATTACAGCAAGCGTTACTAATTTTAAAGAAGGTTTGTTTTATCGAATTACGCGTAATGATGGTGGCTTTGATTCAGGGATAAAAAAACTCACACCTAAGTTTGGAGAGTTTGTTTTACTGTTACCTAACTGTATCAATTCATTTCAAATAAAAGTTTTTGACCAAACAAATAACCCGATTGAAGTAGTAGTTGACGAGATTAATATCTCTCAAGGATTGTTTAATTTATACGGGCAGCCATTACCAGAGGACATTTGTATTGAGATTGATGATTTGAATAATAACTCAACAAAATGTCAGGTAATTTTTACTAGAAATAGTATTCTGCCACTTACTAAAACGATTTACCGAGAAATTAGTCGTACGATAAAAAAGGGTTCTGATGATTCCTTAATCATTAATTTGATGGAAGGCGACGCCAATCAACACCCAAGTACGAATAAAGTAATTGGTGTGATTGAAATAAAGGCTGAAAAATTGGTAAGTGATTTAGTGAAAGGGTCGGATGTGGAGATAAAAATAGAGATGAGCGAGTCGCGTGATATATCTATCAGTACGCATTTAAGTATGACAGACCAACAATTTGAAGAAGTATTCAGTCCAACAAAAAGATATGTGAGTATTGCAAAACTCAGAGACGAAATTCATGAGTTGAGAGGGCAACTTGAACTAGATTTAAGTAAAGCTGTAAAAAATGAGGAATTTGAATTGGCTGCTCATCTGCAAGATAAAGTGGAACAAGCGAGGGATTTGTATGTACAAGCAAAAACATTGAAGGCAGATTTTTATACGGATGAAAAATATCAGCTATATGAAGCAAAAAGAAAACTAGCAAAAGAACTCTATACCAATGGTACTGTAAACAATAGAATCTTTCAAATCAAAGAGCAATATTATGATTTGATGGAGACCTTGCAAGCATGGTTGCAAAACATAGATGATATACCCCAAAAATATCAAGTTGATGCTACTAAATTAAAAGAAGATGAAATAAGAATTATGCGTAGTAATAATTATTATTTAATAGAGGGGCATTATCAAAAAACCTTAAGATTAGTAAATAATATTATTTTATATACTCCTACTTTACTTGTGCATTTTTACCATATTTACGCATCATTATCCCCTGAGGAATATACCGATTATGGTACTGCAAAAAAAGAAATCAATCGTGGTGAAAAAGCCCTTGAAAGGCAAGATTATATAGATTTAAGAAATGTATTAATGGTACTTGCAGGCTTGGTTAAAAATTCTGAGATATTAGAAACCAAAATTAAAGGGACTGGACTTGGTTGACAATTAATGAAACATAGTAATCAATATCCATTAAAGCAATATTCGTCATTCATTGTAAATAACTGCCAATTAGATACTTGACACGACAAAAAAATAGCGAACCGTTCACCAATCACTATTTACTAATAACTACTTAGTAAGATAAATACCTCAATCACTTTTTAACAACTATGCCATATCAATCACCACTCCACATACTTGACAGTTTAAATATTGAACCCGATGAGCTTGTAGTTGAAGATATAAACAGACTAAGGAAGAAAATATTAGCAGAATTTAGTTTAAGTACAGACATTAGTATCAAGATAAATGATAAATCTTATACGAAAGATGAAGTATTGAAAATAATTGACCAACTCAAGGAAGTAGATAATTTATCGCTTCAAAAAGAAATTTTCAAGCGTAAACCTATTTTAGATTGGTTAGAAAACCCTACAACATTCATTTTTCCTGCGGATTCGTTAAATTATTTATTGCAGGATTACCCTTCAAATGATTGGCTTCAAAATACTATCCAAGAAGCCGCACTTGAATATGTTAAACTGAATTTCAGAAAAAGGCTTTTTGAAAAACATGAAGCAGTATTTGATTTACTAAATACTTTTGATGAAAAATATAGCTATGCTGTGTATGACTATCTCTATCTTGAGATTATACAAATAATAGAAGACATCGATGAAGCCATAAAGTCTCCAAACCTCAGGGCTAACAAAGAGGCATTCGATTTCATTACTTCCCCAACATGGACAGACTTTTTGAATAATTTACCGCCTTATTTTGAAGAGATACGGAATAAATACTGCTACATCATCATCGAATACACAGTAGCAATACAACGTAAAGATAGAGAATGGACTTATGAAATTAGCTCACAATTAAATCAAACCATTTGTGATGATTCAATCAAAGAGGTTATTTCAAAAAACCATCAGATATATTCAGATAATTATCATAATGAAAACAAGACTGACAAAAGTTATAATTGGATATATTGGGTGATTGTTGTTTTGGTGAATATAGCACGAATAAATTCATGCTCAGATCATTCTTCAAGCAGTAGTAGTAGCTATAATGCTCCCTCTCAAACTTTTCAAGTTCCAAATAGTTATGAAGAAAAACAACAGGATACTAAAATTAAAATACCCGCTAATTCGTACTATATCCTGCAAATTCAAGAGTATCAAAAGTTATTATTTAAACATGAGTTAAAAAAAGGGGAAGAAATTGAAAATCTCATAAATGGGCAAGATTTAGTTTCGAATCTAAATATAGGCAACCTTGAAGAATATACCGATACTCAGGAAAAGAATAATCCGCAAATGGTTTCCATAAAAAACGAAACTGATTATGATGTAATTATATTTAAAGCTGGTTGTAGTGCCAATAGAAGCTATTTTGTTCATCATCATAATAGCTTCGATTTAGAATGTTGTGAGGGGGATGTCTTATTTTTTTATTTTGGTAAAAAATGGAAACGAGTAGCACTTATAGCAAATAAACAGGAATTTGACGAGAAGATGCGTTTTCAAGGATATTTCGCCAAAACTCATAATAATAGTTTAGCTACTTTCATGAAACAATATACCGTTACATCAAACAATGCAAATTCATCTATCTTGTTTAATAATGAGAAACTCGACAGAGGGGTGTTCCCAGAAGTTAAAAACATCGAATTAAGAGAAAATGACTCTTCTATACTTTTTCAATGAGATAGTCAAAGGGCTTTTTACCTGTATTAATCCTGTTTAGCAAATATTTATTAGCAATCATCTAAAAACAGACAAGTAAATCATTTTAAAGTACTATTTTTATATTATCTAAGAACATTCATTATCTCTAATTTTTAAATCGTCAAAACATGAAAAATATAGTCCGTTTAAGTTTACTTTTCGTTTTTGTATTATCCATAAATTCTTCGTTTTCACAGGTAACGCTTAAAAAGTTATGGGAAAGCGATACTACGAGCTTGCTTACGCCTGAGTCTATCTTGTTTGAGCCTAAATCAAAAACAGTGTTTGTTTCTTGTATCAACGGTGGCCCAGCCGCTACTAACTCAAACAGTTATATTGCCAAAGTAGATTTGAATGGAAAGGTTACGCAACAGAAATTTACTGAAAACTTACAATCGACTAAAGGCTTGGGCTTTTTGGATGGCAAACTGTATGTCACTGAGATTTTTAAATTGGTAGAAATCGATGCTAAGTCTGGAAAAGTATTGAACAAATACGATGTGCCAGATGCTAAATTCTTGAACGATATTGGGGTAGATACGAAAAACAAAATCGTTTATTTCACGGATATGCGTTCGGATAGACTTTGGAAATTAGATAAAGGTCAGATTGTAAAAGTAGTAGAAGGAGCACCATTGAAAAGTCCCAATGGATTATTCTTTGAAAATGGTAAGTTGATTGCCGGCAATGGTGATGGTAAAATATTGGCTTATGATTTACAGTCACAACAATTTTCAACAATTGCTGAAGGAATGGGCGGTATTGATGGTATTTTAACAGATGGCAAAAAAGGATATTTTGCATCTGAATGGAGAGGAAAAGTTTGGCATATCAACACAGAAGGAAAAACACAATTATTACTCGACTTTGTTGATGCAAAAGTAAATACGGCAGATTTTGAATATATCCCAAGCAAAAAACTATTAATCATCCCCACTTTCTTGAAAAATAAGATAATGGCTTATGGGGTTGAATAGCTTGAAAGCTGTGAGCTATGAGCAATGAGCTTTGAGCAATCAGCAATGAATTATAAGCTGTTTTTGGGATAAAGTAAAATTCTCAGCATTAAAGCTTTAAAATATCAAGCATTATTTAGTAAGATTAAATACAAAATAGAGAGAATGTTCATTGCTCAAAGCTCACGGCTTAAAGCTATTTGCTCATCTCCGATTCAATAAATTAAAAATATGGCAAAGTATAATCTATTAGTAAACGGCAAAAAGTATAATGTAGATGCTGATGCCGACACTCCCCTTTTGTGGGTTATTCGCGATTATGTAGGATTGAAAGGTACTAAATTTGGTTGTGGCATGGCACTTTGTGGTGCCTGCACTGTCCACCTAGACGGTCAGCCTATTCGTTCTTGTTCAACGCCAATTTCAACAGTAAAGGCGACCAACAAAATAACGACTATCGAAGGCATTTCAGCAAATACTGACAGTGCTGTTCAGAAAGCATGGATTGAAGAACAAGTGCCACAATGTGGTTACTGTCAGTCAGGGCAAATTATGTCGGCTGTGGCGTTATTAAAAGAAAAAAGTAATCCCACAGATTCAGAAATAGATGATGCTATGTCTGGAAACATTTGTCGTTGTGGTACATATCCGCGTATTCGTAAGGCCATCCATAGGGCAGCTGAATTGATGCACGAAGGAACAAACTCTACAGGTAAGTAATCTTTAAACCACACGAACATGACACAGAATAACTCACGTAGAGACTTCATAAAAGCCAGTACTATCTTGGCGATAGGTTTCTCTTTTTCATCTATTGGAAAAGCAGAAAGCCTTCACAAAATTGATACTACTACCGCTGCATTAGGAATAGAATTAGATCCATACATTTTGATTAATGATGATGGTAAGATTATTCTTTTCAATGCACGCCCTGATATGGGACAAGGTACTTACCAAGCGCTTCCATTATTGATTGCCGAAGAATTGGAAGTAACCTTAGACCAAGTAGAAATTAGAAATACCGACGGACAAGGGAAATATGGTGCTCAACTTTCAGGCGGGTCGTCTTCAGTTCGCACACGTTGGCTACCAATGCGTAAGGCAGGAGCTGCGGTAAAAGAAATGTTGATTACGGCCGCTAGTAAAAAATGGCAAGTGCCTACTACAGAATGTTATGCCCAAGCAGGCAAGGTGTTTCATAAACCCTCAGGTAAATCGTATACGTATGGTGAATTGGTAGAAGAGGCTTCTAAATTAGAAGTGCCTAAAAACCCAAAACTAAAGAGTCCAAACGATTTTAAGCTATTGGGGAAATCAGTACCTCGTCCCGAGATTCCTTCAAAGGTAAATGGAACGGCTATTTTCGGGATAGATTCTGATATTCCAGGAATGTTGTTTGCCAGCATCGAACGCTCACCAACTATTCATGGCAAAGTTGTAAGCTTTGATAGTTCGGCAGCCATGAAGGTAAAAGGCGTAAAACACGTGCTGAAATCAGAACGTAAGATGCCACACAAAGTCGTAGAAACGGTAGCCGTCATTGCTGATACCTATTGGGGAGCATTGAAAGGACGAAGAGCATTGAAAATCACTTGGGATGCTCAGGGTTCAGATAAAATTTCAACCGATGCATACTTTGAAAACTTACGTACTTTAGCCAAAACTGAAGGGCAGGAGTATAAAAAAGAAAAAGTCGGCGACTTTAACAAAGGTTTTGAAGGAGCCAATAAAAAGATTGAAGCTCAGTACGAAACACCATTCTTAGCTCATGCGCCACTAGAACCCGAAAATGCTACGGTGTGGGTACAAGGCGATAAAGTAGAAGTTTGGGCACCCATTCAAGGGCCAGATGGATTGATTCCGCAATTAGCTCAATATTTGAATATCAAGCCCGAAAATGTAAAAGTGAATGTGCCTTTTATGGGCGGTGCTTTTGGTAGAAAAGCCTATTTTGATTACGTAATGGAAGCAGCTAATTTGTCAAAACAAATCAAAGCTCCTGTAAAAGTAATTTGGACACGTGAAGACGATACTACACAAGGACCATTCCGTCCCGGTATGCTTTCAGCAATGCAAGGTGGCTTAGATGCAAAAGGTAATGTTGTGGCAATGAATCATAAAATTGTAGGTAGCTCTATTCAGCACCAAGTATTTGGCAATCCATTGAAAAATGCGCCAGATGATTGGGCGATTGAAACAGCTAATACCGAAGATAGTCCTTATGATTTTACCAATAGAAAAGCTAGTTTCCATTTAGCAGAAACAGACATTCCTATTCTTTGGTGGCGTTCGGTATATTCTTCTACTACTGCTTTCGGACAAGAATCTTTTATTGACGAGTTAGCTCATGCTGCTAATATAGACCCATTGGCTTTCCGTTTGGATATGTTGGCAGATGCTACAAGGTTCAGTAGAGTATTACAAACCTTAGCGAAAAAAGCAAATTATCACCAGAAACTTCCAGAAAACCAAGCGATAGGTATTGCCATTGCTCGCTCTTTTGGCACTATTGTCGCACATGCTGTAACGGTATCTAAGAATGGTAAGGGCGTTAAAATAGACAAAGTAGTTTCGGTAATCGACTGCGGTATGACGGTAAACCCTGATAATATAAAAGCACAAACTGACGGGAATATCGTGATGGGATTGACTGCTGCTATCAAAAACGGTATTACATTCAAAGATGGTATGGCTGAACAAAGCAATTTCCATCAATACAATGTTTTGAGGTTTAGTGAAATGCCTAAAACAGAAGTTCATATTATTGATAACGAAGAAGCGCCGGGTGGTGTAGGCGAACCAGGTTTACCGCCTTTTGCTCCTGCACTTTGCAATGCAATCTATAATTTAACAGGCAAAAGAATAAGAACTTTACCTTTTGATATTGATAATATTGGGTAGGGTTCAGTTGAATAATAAAAACTCCAGTATTCTAAGGATAATCTCTTAGAATACTGGAGTTTTTGCTCTTAACATTAAAACTGACTATGTTTATTTGAATGTTATCTAGACCTAATTAATCCTAGTTCTTTTAAAATAAATTTCAATTCAATATTTATTCTATAATGCAAGCTTCTATGAACATTTTGCCTAATTCTGTAAATTTAAAGCTACTTTTTCTTATTTGTATTTCAAACTTAAAATCTGTTTTTTCTGCTAACACGCTTATTTCATTTATAAGTTTATCATGTATATATTTATAATCATTGTTTAATAGATATTCATATCTATCCAAATCAGATTTATCAATAACTTCTTTTTCAAAATAAATTAACCCATTGTGTAATAAATTTTCTATGTAAATATCTATATTTTTTCTAAAAAACAAATCAACTTCATTTTCAATTCCTGTTAAAT
>NZ_JBWKYN010000188.1:0-11428 GCF_059423785.1 Arcicella sp. GW458-12-2-14-TSB2
TCTTAATACACGATTGACAATGGTATTAAATTGTATCAATATCCTGCAAATTTTGAAACAAATAGATTTAATAATCACTAAATCCAATACGGTAAAGCATTTAAATTATCTAAATCAAAAAGTTTAATGTTTTTTTTATGGTTTTAAGCGACTCCTGTCTTATTTTTACTCTAAACTTTACAAGGCATAGCATTTATTTAGATATTTAGAATAAAATAAGTAAATTGCTACGTGCATTTAAGCGAATTTTCTGATGCATTCTAAAATCTCAACCTAAAAATTTTACCAAAAAAAAAATTTTAATTATGAACAACTTTACTCAAAGAACACTCTTAGTCATTTTGTTTCTGATAGCGTCTTTAGGTGTTGTCTTAGCGAATGGTTCCACTTCAATTTCAGAAGAGAATAAGAACTCTACAAACACCTCCATTCCAGACGCCCCAACTGTTCAATATGTAGGAATAGATAGATGTGGCTATCAATCCATTGGTGATCCTCGAAGC
The DNA here is from genome assembly GCF_059423785.1 of Arcicella sp. GW458-12-2-14-TSB2. Lineage (NCBI taxonomy): Bacteria > Pseudomonadati > Bacteroidota > Cytophagia > Cytophagales > Flectobacillaceae > Arcicella > Arcicella sp. GW458-12-2-14-TSB2. The sequence goes on from NZ_JBWKYN010000188.1 coordinate 504, forward strand.
GTTGTAGTATTAAGATCTTCTGGTTGTAATACTGGAACAATCACTTGGTATGATTCTAATGGACGCGATTTAGGATTGAATACTCCTACTACTGAGTTAAAATTCTTAGAAATCACAGCAAATACAACGGTTTATGCTACTTGTACCATCGTAGGAAATGGTGTTAGCGCACATTCAAATCATTTGGATGTAAAATATTTATCAGCACCAACTGTTCCACACATTATTCAAGACAATAAAGTGGTTTGTGATGGTCAGACTATTTCGTTGAAATCAAGTATTACCAATCCAAACTATATATATAGATGGGAAAGAGGTGTGAGCCATGTTACTTCTGGTGCACAGTTAGACCCATCAACAAAAGGAATCGGAACACCTGAATTAACTGTTAATCAGTCAGGTTTTTATTATTTATCAATAGTATCTCCAGAATGCCCTCAGGCTCCTGCTTATGCAAGTGGTCAGGTTTATGCTGAATTTTACTCGTTACCTAAACCTAAAATTACTGTTGAAGCACCTACTTTTTGCGAAGACATAGGTACTACGCTGAAAGTTGATAGTATTCAATTTATCAAGAATTATCAATGGTATGTAAATGGTGTAAAACAAGATAATTTAGGTACAGTAAGTCACATTGAAAAATTCAACAAAACAGCTTCTATTCAAGTAGTATCTGTAGAATCTAGAATTGGTTGTCTTTCTCCAATATCTGACGCGGTTTCTCTAAAAGCAGTTACAGTTCCTACAAAACCTGTTATTACTGCTAGTGCATTAGAATTTTGTGAAGATAAAACCGTTTCTTTAAAAGCAGATAGTAGTGCAGTAACAGCCAAATATGAATGGTATATCAATGGGGTAAAACAAGATAGCTTAGGCTCATTAAGTTCAGTAAAATCATTCAACAAAACGGCAACTATTCAAGTATTAGGTGTTGAAAAAGTATTAGAATGTCGTTCTGCACTTTCTGAACCTGTAAAATTAACAGCGCTTGTATTACCAACTAAGCCTGTTATTACCTCATCAAAAGCAAATGCCACTATTTGTGCTGGCGATACATTATCTCTTACATCAACAGCGGGCTTTAGCTACAATTGGAATACAGGGGCCACTACTAGAACCATCGCTAATATTAAAGTTGCAGGCAAATACGCTTTGCAAATAATTGATGCCAAAGGTTGTGTGTCTAAATCATCAGATACTACAACGATTAAAGTAAATGCACTTCCTGCGAAACCTGTTGTTACAGCAAGTGGTCCAATCGCATTTTGTGATGGTGGATCGGTTACTTTAACATCAACCCCAAATGTTAAATATATTTGGAGTAACAATGAAACGACTCGCTCAATCACGTTAAGTACTTCTAAAGACTTGACAGTAGCTGTTATCGATGCAAATAACTGTACTTCGCCTTCGTCTGACTTAGTAAAAGTTACTGTTTATGCATTGCCTGCTAAGCCAACGATTACTTCAAGTGGAAATTTATCTTTCTGTGCTGACCAAAGCGTAATTATTACTTCTTCGGATTTAATCAATGGTGAAAAAACAAAATATATATGGAGTAGTAAAGATTCAACAAAGTCTATTACAGTAAAAACTACAGGGACTTTCTCTGTAAAAGTAATTGACCCACGTGGCTGTATTTCTCCTTCATCTGACCTAGTATCAACTGTTGCTTTGCCTGTACCAGATGCACCAACGATTGCTGCTGATGGCGCAACAATATTCTGTTCAAGAAGCAATGATGATTATAGTAAAATCAATACTGTAAACTTAGTAGCAACAAGTGCTTTTGAAGTAACATGGAGTACAGGCTATGTGGGAAAAACCCTTAATTTAACTTCTATTAATAGCCAAGGTACTTTTGTAGATATTTCAAGAGAATATACTGCATTTGCGAAAAATACTAGCACGGGTTGTATCTCACCAAAATCAGCACCGATTAACATCATTGTTAGAAACAACCCTGATGCATCAGCAGCATCTATTGAAAAAGACGGTACTTATACGTTAAAAGCGGTTAATTTCCCTGCTGGAAACGAATATGAATGGAAGTATGGTTCGGAAGTATTAGCATTCAAAGAAGGAATCATTAAAGCCAATAGATTTGGAGACTATACAGCGAGAATTAAAACATTGTTTGCGATTCCTACAGCACCTGGTGGTCAGTTAGCATGTTTTTCAAATTTCTCTAAAGCATTTTCTTTCAAAGAAGACCCAAGTTTCGCAGGATTATCTATCTATCCTAATCCAAGCAATGGTTTGTTAACCATTGAAACATTAGCTGATTATGACAATCCAGAGATTTTGATTTACGACCTTTTAGGAAGACAGATTTATGCAGGAACTTTACCAACTATCAAAGGCAAAGTAATCATTGATTTAAGAAATAACAATGAAGGCGAATATATGCTTCGTTTCAAAGCAGCAAATTTTGATTTAACAAAACGTATTATTGTTAATAGATAATTTTAAAAAATCATGTTAAAGCCTTCTCAACAAAATTGAGAAGGCTTTTTTATTGGGCTTTTTTGTACATTCGTAATACAAATCATTTAACATTAAATCTTTCATCAATGACAACCCTTAAATATTTCACCTCCCTATTACTGACGCTAATTGCCATCCATACCCATGCTCAATGGCTTAAACAAAACATCAATACGGATGCAAGCTTTAGGGCGGTGCATGCCGTATCAGATAAAATCGTTTGGATTGGTGGCTCAAAAGGGACTTTTATTAAAACGCTTGATGGAGGAAAAACTTGGGAGGTAAAGCAAGTTCCTGAAGCCGAAAAATTGGATTTTAGAGACGTCCATGCTTTCGATGCAAACAAGGCTATATTGGTGAGTGCAGGCGAGGCCGAAAAAGGGAATGCTAAAATATACCGTACTGAGGATGGTGGTAAAAGTTGGAATATCGTTTACCAAACTAATGAAAAAGGCGTTTTCTTTGACGGTATCGATTTCTGGGATAAACAAAATGGTATCGCTTTTAGTGACCCTATTAACGGGCATTTCTTTATTATTAAAACAAAAGATGGTGGCAAGACTTGGATACCGATTAATCCAGAGAATATTCCTAGTAACCAAGAGGGCGAAGCAGCCTTTGCAGCCAGTGGAACAAGTTTGATTGTTTCAGGAAAAAGCAATGTATATATATGCACTGGTGGAGCAAAAAATTCAAGAATTTTCAGAAGTACTGACCAAGGTAATAATTGGGACGTAATTAACACAACGATGTCGGCGAGCCAAGCCAGTGGATTATTTGGTATGAGGTTTTGGGATATTAATCATGGCATTGCTGTGGGTGGTGATTATTTAGAAGTTAATAAAGCCATTCCGAATGTTTTACTGACAAGTGATGGCGGTAAAACTTGGGTTGATGCTCCACAAACAAACCCTGCGGGTTTGAAAGAAGGGGTAGCCGTTTACAAGAAAAAAATCCTGATAGCCGTTGGGCCATCAGGAACTAGTTATTCAAAAGATTTTGGAAAGTCGTGGAAAGCGATTGATACCTCAACATTTCATGCCATTAGTATTATGGGAAATGGCATTTGGGCAGTTGGAGGAAGAGGGAACATCGCCAAATTAGATACATCTTTTTTAGAAAAAGAATAAAGCTATTATTTCCCTTTCCAAGAAATCATTAATACGCCAGATAGCACCACAAAGGTTCCTGCTAATTGCCAAGCAGTAATACTTTCATCTAAAAAAATATTCGCCATAATAATGGTGGCTACTGGCCCGACACTTCCAATAATAGACGCATTGCCTGAGCCAATGCGTCTTATTCCTTCAGAAATCATAAACGAAGGAATAACCGTAGAAAATACAGCCATCGCAAGGCTCAGCCAATAAGCCCCTGCTTCATAAGATAGTAATCCCTTCCCTACTGAAACTAAGTAATGTACGATGACCATACCCGTAGAAATAAGCATGGCATAGCAAGTAAATCGGAGCGCACCAACTTTTTGAATCATTTCGCCACTGCCAATTAAGTATAAAGCATAGGTAAAGGCACTCAAGAAAATCAGGATTGAGCCTATCACTAAGTCTTTTTGCAAACCTAATTGCAAGTCTGGGACAAAAGCAATCGCTACGCCGAGATAGGTAATTATTAAAGCTATGTACTGAATTTTATAAATAGGCTTCTTTAAAAAAATGGCAGATATAATTACTACAATAGTAGGATATATAAAAAGGATAAGGCGTTCTACACTGGCAGTAATATAATTTAAACCCCAGAAATCAAAAAGTGAAGCCAAATAATACCCGACTAACCCAATAGCAAACATCCAAAACCATTGTCGTGTAGTGAGCTTTACTTGGTCTAGTTGTTTTTGCTGTTGAAAGAATAGAATTATCAGATAAAATGGTGCTGAGAACAACATTCTTAGGGCTAACAAAGAAACAGTATCTACGTGATAATGTAGATAATTATACTTTACCAGAACAGCTTTTCCTGCAAATAAAATTGCGCCTGTCAATACTAACATTACTCCAACAAAATACTGAAACTTGCTTTTTTTCGTCATGGTTTATTTAAAATTAAGGTAAAAACAAAAAGACCTTTCACATTGCTGAGAAAGGTCTTTTCAATAAATTCATATCAAATAGTTACTTATCTCATGCCTTGGGGGCTGATAGCGAGAAGTAACCAAGATGCTGAAATCATTTTCATGATGTTTATTATTATTTTTTTCTAAAAAATATCTGAATCGGTACACCATTAAAATCAAAGTGCTCACGCATTTGATTTTCTAAATAACGTTCGTAAGACTCACGAATATACTGTGGTAAGTTACAGAACATTACAAAAGATGGTGCTTTAGTTGGTAATTGAGTCATGTATTTGATTTTGATATACTTTCCTTTCCAAGCTGGCGGAGGATAGTTTTCAATCACTTTTAACATCACATCATTCAATTTAGAAGTAGGAATTTTTCGGGTTTTATTTTCATATACCTCCAATACTTTTTCTACTGCTTGGAAAATACGCTGCTTATCTTTTACTGAAGTAAAGATAATTGGCATATAATTGATTGGTGCCATTCTTTGACGAACCGCATCTTCAATGCGTTTTGCTGTCATTGAATCTTTCTCAACCAAATCCCACTTATTAATCATCAACACGATACCTTTTTTAGCTTTATCAGCCATTGATATGATGTTCATATCTTGTGCTTGTAAACCCGTTTGGACATCAATCGTTGTAGCATCAACAATAATCACTGCTACATCACATTCTTCCATTGCTTTGATTGAACGCAATATTGAATAATATTCAATGTTATCATCAATCCTAGCTTTTCTACGAATACCCGCAGTATCTGTAATGATAAAATCTTTCCCAAACAAGGTATAGTGATTATCAATGGCATCACGCGTTGTACCCGCTATATCTGTTACGATACTTCTTTCTTTTCCTAATAGCGCATTCAAGAAAGATGATTTACCTACGTTTGGTTTACCTAAAATAGCAATTTTAGGAATTCCAGCATTCGGGTTTTCAATTCCTTCTTCAGGGAAATGGCTCACTACAGCATCTAATAAATCTCCTGTTCCCGAACCACTTTCTGCTGCAATAGGATAAGGCTCGCCCATTCCTAATTCATAAAACTCAACAGCTTCCATACCTTTTTCATAAGTATCAGCTTTATTGGCTACAATATAAACAGGTTTTTTTGAACGACGAAGCACTTTAGCAAAGTCTTTATCTAAATCGGTTACTCCTGTAGAACAATCTACTACAAACAAGCATACGTCTGCTTCTTCGATTGCCATTTCTACTTGTTCACGGATGGCACCTTCAAAGGTATCATCAGAACCATGTACATATCCACCAGTATCAATAATGGTGAAAAATTTACCAATCCACTCACCATATCCATAGTGACGGTCACGTGTAACGCCTGAAACGTTATCCATAATAGCCTTTTTCTGTTCGATAAGGCGATTAAAAAGGGTAGATTTACCCACGTTTGGGCGACCTACAATTGCAACAATGTTTGACATTTTTTAATTTTTTGAGCTGTTCCCTGCGTACCTTTTATGATTAATTTCCTGAATATCAGTCGCTCAATCTTGGCTTAACAAGCAACTCAACGTTAAAGATTACAATATACTGTTAAAAATTAGGGTAGAATGGCTATCAGCTATCAGCAGTGAGCTTTCAGCTTTGAGCTAATTATATTTAAAAAATCATTTAAGAAACATTTTCAAATTAGCACACTTTCAAATTTTCAAATTCATTAGTCTTGACTATAACCAAATGATTTTACTTTTTGTGCTTTTGAACGCCAATCTGGTTCTACTTTGATAAATTGCTCTAAGAACACTTTTTTACCAAAGAATTTCTCCATTGCTTCACGTGCCTGAGTACCTACCTTTTTGATAGATTCTCCTTTGTGACCAATCAGAATGGCTCTTTGCGTTACTCTTTCCACATAAATTTCTGCTGAGATTCTGATAAGATTGTCTTCTTCTTTGAAAGAAACGATTACTACTTCGCAAGAATAAGGAATCTCTTTTTTATAGTTCAAGAAGATTTTCTCTCTTAAAATCTCTGATGCAAAAAAACGTTCAGGCTTATCAGTTAATTCCTCTTTATCAAAATACGGAGGATGTAATGGCAATTGTTCAACGATAGAATCAAAAATCTGACCAATATTTTCTTCTTTCAAGGCAGAAATCGGAATAATAGCTTGTGTTGGGAAACGTTCGCGCCAATGGGCTATCTTTTCTTCAACCTGTTCTGGAGTTGCTAAATCAATCTTGTTAATTAACAACAATACTGGTACGTGGTCTATTCTTGCTAGTTTATTGATAACATCGTCTTCATCATACTTCTCAAAAATATCTGTAACAAACAATATCACATCGGCATCTTCTAAAGAACTATGCACGAAAGTCATCATTGATTTATGTAACTCGTATTTTGGAAGAATAATTCCAGGGGTATCAGAGTAAACTAATTGAAAATCAGTCCCTTTATGCGTACCATTCAAGATACCCATGATACGATGGCGAGTAGTTTGTGCCTTTGAAGTAATAATTGAAAGGCGTTCACCCACCAAGACATTCATCAAAGTAGATTTTCCAACGTTTGGTTTTCCGACAATACTGACAAAGCCAGCTTTATGATTAATTGTTTCCATCATTATCCTCGTTTATTTGTCAAAATTACTGAAATCAGTAGAGGAAGGAATCAAGATAGTTTTGGGGAGTAGCTAACGAGTTCCCTACGGGATGACAAAACGAATTGTATTAATTTTAAAATAAAAAGACGAGTCGTATGACTCGTCTTCTCTCTGTAGCAGGAACAGGACTCGAACCTGTGACCTTTGGGTTATGAGCCCAACGAGCTACCTACTGCTCCATCCTGCGGTGTTGTTTCCATTTGATTGGACTGCAAAGGTACGAAACTTATTTTATTCTGCAAGCATTCACTGAAATAAAAAACTAAAATATTTTATATTTAATTTATCAAATACTTCAACCGAATGATAATCAGCAATTTACAATTTAAAAAACTTCAAATTATTTCATTTTCAATGTCCTTCAAGACCTGCCATCAAGTCTTTTGCCTTTTTAACATTGTTATTTATCTTATCAGATTCCACTAAACCATCGCGCAATCTTACAATTCTGTGTGCATATTGAGCAATATCATCTTCGTGCGTTACCATTACTATGGTGTTGCCTTTAGAATAAAGCTGATCGAACAAATCCATGATTTCGTAAGATGTCTTTGAATCTAAGTTACCTGTTGGCTCATCGGCTAACAAAATAGAAGGATCGTTTACTAATGCTCTAGCAATGGCTACACGTTGGCGTTGTCCCCCCGAAAGTTCATTAGGTTTGTGTCCAGCACGGTTTTCTAGTCCAACACCTTTTAGGGCTAACATCGCTTTCTCAATACGGTCGGCTTTATTATAACCAGCATAAATCAATGGTAGTGCTACGTTCTCTAAAGAAGATTGGCGAGGCAATAAGTTGAACGTTTGAAAAACAAACCCAATTTCCTTATTACGAACTGTGGCCAATTCATTTTCAGACATTTCACTTACATCTTGATTATTTAGTATATACCTGCCAGTAGAAGGGGTATCCAAACAACCAATAATGTTCATCAATGTAGATTTCCCTGAACCCGACGGCCCCATAAAGGCTACATATTCGCCTTTACTCACTGAAATACTTACATCTTTCAAGGCTTGAATTACTTCTGCACCCATTACATAACGTCTGGAGATATGGCTAGTTTCAATAATTTTCATTTTTCCTGAGTGGTAAAGATTTGTATTTAATAGGCTGATGAAAGAAAATGCAATTTATTTTTCTTTTTTTGACCCACTAATAGTTTACATTAAACAAACTTAAAAAATTACTGAAAACCAGCACTTACCTTTTCTATGGATTGTATTTTAGCTTGGTAGGTCGGCAGAAAACGCTGATAGTCGGTTGGAGATAATTTTTGTAATATCTTCAATCCATCTGTTGCGTAATCTTTCATCCCAATTTCTAAGGCTTGTAGAATATATAATTGATATAAAACGGGCGAGTCTTTCCGCCAAGTTATCCCATTCAATACGGCCTGATAAGCCTTTTCTCCTTGTTTCTGTTGATTAAAAATTTGTATGGCTTTTTGTACTACCAATTCATTAAGGGGGTGTTGTTTCAAGCCATCAGTAGTCAAGTTTTTCAACGCTGAAATATCTACTTTTTCCACAGATTCTTTTTTCAACAAAGTATTTAATAATAATTGATAATACTTCCCTTTTTTATCAGTAGAATCGGCAGCGGCTAAAGAATACAGGCTTTGGAAAGTCGATATTTTATCCCCTTTATAATATTCCTGAACAATGTTTGCAAAGTGTAAATCCTCTGCATGCACTTCATTGTCTTCTAATTCTGATAATCGAAGCAAAGGGAATCTTTCACCTTTTGACTTCTGAAAAAGTGTTTGGTTATATATCCAAGCGAAGTCTGATATATTGCTCAATACGGAATCTGGCGATAATATTACCTTCCAATCATCCTTTGAAACATCTTCCACATTAGCAATGTTCTTAAGCGCAGCAATATTAGCCTGATAGGAAGCATATTGAATATTTTCAGGCTTGGCTAGTAACTCCTTTATCGTTTGTTTCTTTCCATTCATTGCCCAAAATGCTAAAAGATTACTTGACGGAACTGCTGGTTTTTGGGCATTCTTAATCGCCATGTCGTAATACAACACCGTAGAATCTATCAAATTAGATTTGTTGTATAAATAGGCTAGATTATTCTGTAATTCACCCGAATTAGGGAATTTTTGTAATCCTTCTTTCAGCGTAAACATGGCATCAAAAAAATGTTCTTCTTCATAAAAAGAACGGCTCAAGCCTTCATAAGCAAAGGCAGAAGGGTTTTTCGCTAAAGCTTTTCTAAAATAAAGGGCTGCTCTTTCATTATCATTTTGCCATAGTGCCAAAGATGCCAAGGCATAATTGGTTTTATGGTTTCGATATTCATAGATTAGCGCTGACTGGTATTCAGATTCTGCTATTCTAAATTGCTTATCAAAAGCATAATAATCGCCCAAGGCGTTATAATAAGCGGCATTGGCTTGTTGGAATGGAAAGAAATTTTTCAACACCAACAGTGCGGCAATCACGATAACAGATAATACTCTGGTAGTCCAAATAGGTAAGTTTAGGGGTTTAAAAACTACTTTATGTACCTCAAAACCTTGCTTAAAAATAGGTAAGAAGTTTACTAAAACATACATAAAAAACAATATACCCATTGCCAAATGGGTATAGGTAATGGCATCTTCTAATACCTCAATCATTGGGTCATTTCCTGTAGCAAAGGCTTGTGCGTTAGTGGCAAAAGTAATGATGGCCAAGCCGAGGTAAATAAATGCTCCTGCCGATTCAAAATCAATAATTTCTTTATTGCCAGCTAATCTTTTTTTGAAACCCCAAATACCTAATGTTGTGGATACAACAAGTAATATAAAGGGGTTGATGTAAATCATTTCCCAATCAATGGTTTTATTGTTATGCAAAAAAACTAACAACACATTGATAAGGTAAATAGCGGAAATCAAGATAAAGTTCTTTAAAGCCTGCGGACTCTTAGCAGACGTCGTAAGCACTACAAAACCTTGGACGATTTCGTAGGCAATCATAAAAATAAATACGGTACTCAATATCATTGCACCTGCTGTTCGGTAACTGGCTAATAGTAAAAAAGGACTATTTACCTTGGCAGTATAAGCAATGAATAAGGTTACTAGTACTGTTATTAATAAGAAACTTATAAACCTTGTAAGAATATTAATAGCTGGGCGAAAAGCATGAAAGTAATAACTAAGCCCTGCATAGAGTACAATCAAACTTATGGTAAAATATCGGTTAGTTACATTATACAATAACTCAAAATTGAAGGTAACCAATAGTAAAATAACAAGCCCCATCGCCATTAAATACCAAAAGCGTGCAAGTGCTGAAAGTGCCGAAACGATTAAGACAGCACCGAAGGCAAAAAGTCCTATAAAAATATAATTACCAATAAGATTAATCTCCATGGTCGATGCTAAGAACTGCTCGGTAACAATAAAAGTTTTGGTAGGAAACGAAAGCGTTTCTTTGCCTATATTAAATTGGTCTAGAATAAAAGGCACTTCTCCTAGTTCACTGAGTATGTTCCAATGGATGACATTTTCTAAGCCTTTAAAATAAAAGAAAATGAAGGCAATTAGGGTCAATAATAAAATACTTAATGAAAAAAAATAAAGTATGCGAGAAGGTTTCTGCCAATTTCTCCAGAATTGTATTGAATGCATATTGATACGATAATTAAAGCTTTATTAAGGCAAGGCGATTAAGCTGTTTTAAAAAATATCATGTTATTCATTCTCTAGCGAGGGACGTAAGT
>NZ_JBWKYN010000189.1:0-11400 GCF_059423785.1 Arcicella sp. GW458-12-2-14-TSB2
GTAATTATTGTATTTTTTATAGAAAAATAAAAATTCAGGCTTTTTCCTAATGTTAAAATAATCCTAATTGCTCCCCTGTTGTGCCATCACCAGATTCTGGAAAATCAATTTCTTCTGGCGCTATCAGCTTCGGTGTTTGAGTGCTAGTATCTTTATTAGCCGAAGGTTCATCCAATTGTTTCACAGGCGTTTCTACAATTTTGGGTGCCAAAGGTGTAATATGCTGAACTTTAAAAGTAGATAATTTACTTCCTATCGCTTTCCAACCTCGTACTTCTGCTATTTCATCCAGATTGACTTCTTCTTTAATAATTCCAGATTGATTATCTTTTTTATAAGACATTTCGATGCGTGGATATACGTCAACACTAGCAAAAGTCAGCTTAGAACCTTTTTCGTCCGAAATAAACAAGAATTTTTTATCAATCGTGGTTGTCTCTATCCTGAAACGTTTTACATAATACAATTTAGACCCACCATCATAGTAAAGAGCCGTAATAATACCATCTGGAATAAATTTGGTCAACGAAACAATATCTTTTGACTCATAGCGGTTTGTTAACTCAAAATTTGTCAATTCATATTGCCCATCTTTATAGATAACCAAGATATTATCTTTGGCATCAAAATTACCCAGATATTTACCATGCTCATCACGATTGAGTCGCCCTACATTTTCGTCGTAGTAGATATCTACACCTCCTAAAGTGGAAAGTCCAGCAGATTTTAAGGTGATTTTTCTAATAGGATATTTCGTTAATAAATTACCCATCGAATCACGCCCTTTGATAAGCAACTCTTTGAAATCATATTCAAATTGCTTGACTCTAGCAGTACTAGAGGCCGTCAAATTTATTTGAATGGTTTCTGCCTCTCCATTTTCATTGGCTGTGAAGTATAGAATTTTTGATTTAGGATTACCTGCCGTTAAATCATATTCGCGGTCACGCGTAACAGCTGTAACCTTGAAACGTTTTACATATGAAATCCCTGTTTTTCCATCAAAATAGACTAAATTATATACTTTTCTATCATCATTCTTTTTGAAAACGGATGCATAAATAATGTCTTTTCCAACAAATACCTTTTCTTGTACTTTGGTCACGACACAGCGCCCGTCTTGTCTGAAAACGATGATATCATCAATATCCGAGCAATCCATCACATACTCCTCTTTTTTCAAACCATAACCAATAAAGCCACCTACACGGTCGACATATAGTTTCTGGTTGGCCGCTGCCACAACAGCCGCTGAAATAGTATTGAAGTTTCTGATTTCAGTTCTACGCTCACGACCTTTACCGTGTTTTTTCAGGATATTTTTGAAATAATCTATGGAGTAGCGAATGATGTTCGCAAGATTATCCAATACCTCGGCCAACTCTTCCTGTAAGCGTTTCATGGCTTCATCTGCCTTGAAACCGTCATACTTAGAAATACGTTTGATACGGATTTCTAATAATCTTAAAATATCTTCTTCAACTATTTCTCTGTAAAATTCGGGTTTGTAAGGCTCCAATGCTTTATCAACTGTAGCAATTACATCTTCAAATGTCTCGCATTCTTCAATTTGGCGATAAATACGATTTTCAATAAAGATTTTTTCAAGAGAACTGAATAATAACTTCTCCATCAATTCATCTCTACGTATTTCTAACTCGCGTTCTAACAGTTTTACAGTTTGTTGGGTACAAACTTTTAACACTTCAGAAACCCCCACAAAGTGAGGTTTATCGGCAATGATTACACAGGCATTAGGAGAGATTGAAATCTCACAATCTGTAAAAGCATACAAAGCATCAATCGTTACATCTGGAGAAACCCCTGGTGCAAGCTGTACTTGTATTTCTACTTCTTTAGCAGTGTTATCAATTACTTTTTTGATTTTTATTTTCCCCGCATCATTCGCTTTGATGATAGACTCAATCAAATTGGTGGTAGTAGTAGAGAACGGAATATCCTTAATTACTAAGGTTTTCTTATCAAATTCTTCAATTTTAGCCCTTACTCTAATTTTCCCCCCACGATGACCATCTTGATAATTGGAAACATCTATTGACCCACCAGTCAAAAAGTCAGGGTATATTTCAAAAGGTTTGTTTTTTAGAATCGCTATGGAGGCTTCAATCAACTCAACAAAATTATGAGGCATAATTTTGGTTGAAAGCCCAACAGCAATACCTTCAACGCCATGTGCTAAAAGTAAAGGGAATTTTACCGGAAGGGCGACTGGCTCACGTTTACGACCATCATAAGAAAGTTGCCATTCGGTCGTCTGAGGGTTAAAGATTACATCAAGGGCAAATTTTGAGAGCCTAACTTCAATATAACGAGCAGCAGCAGCACCATCGCCAGTACGATAGTCTCCCCAGTTTCCTTGACAATCAAATACTAAATCTTTCTGACCTAGGTTAACCATGGCTTCATTAATAGAAGCATCACCATGAGGGTGATATTGCATCGTTTGTCCAATTACATTCGCAACCTTGTTGAAACGACCATCGTCCATTTCTTTTAGTGCGTGTAATATACGGCGCTGAACAGGTTTTAATCCATCCTCAATTGCAGGTACAGCTCTTTCTAAAATTACATAAGAAGCATATTCTAAAAACCAGTTTTCATACAATCCTGCTACAGCGACTTGCTGATGAAGGGCATCGTCTTGGGGATTATCGTTTGTGTTCTCTTCTAAATTTTCAGGCAGACTTTCGTTTTCCATTGACACTTATTTTACTTCTCTTCGTATTTTGTGGTATTTCAAAACCCTAATTTACATAAAAAAAGCTAAGAAAAAGCATCTGATACTGATAACATCAATGAATTAATATAACTCAAACGTTATAACAGATTATAAATATTACCTCCTAATTGGGCTGAAATAAGTTAAGAAACCTTGATTAAATGATGAAAATTAACGAACAGTAATAGTTTGAGGAGTAAAATGACAAACCAGTTGATTATTTATTTTTTGAATAATACCTATTTGATAAGTGTTTTTTTCAAAAGAATCGAGCATGACAGAAGTACTAAATCCTTTTGTGAAGTAAGGTTCCAATTGCATGAATCTTCGTCTGCCAGACTTTTGATGAAGGACAGGATAGATATACGTATTTTCGGAGGATTTGAAGACCACAAAAGCCTGACCGTCATAGGGTAGGGTAGTATTTTTTAACATTACTTTTGGTAAGTAATGTGATTCTTTAGCGTCTAACATCAATAACGAATCTTTTGATACCACAAGGTTATACTGACTTGAAGAATCTGGTATTTGGTTAGCAGTATTGAAAATGCTTGGTTGTAAAAAGTTGTCAGGAAAAACACTTACACCATTTTGAAAAGATTGTGCCAAAACATCTCTGATATTTCTATTAAATGATGCTGCGTTTTCTATTGTGATTTTATCCTGTTGATAATTGAATGCTTCAGCTTGATTTAAATAATTGATATAGATGATTCGGTCGAAATTTTGATACCAAGAAAAAGCATTAAATACTATCCCTATTATTAAAAAACTACCAACAATTGATCTTTTAAAGGTAGGTAAGTAATACAATAAGGTACAGTAGAATAATACAAAAAGAATAAATGAGTTATGTAAATACCTATTAGCGAAACTAGATTCCAGTCCCGACCAAGACCTACTCAAAGTGACCAAAAGTGCTGTGATGGTAAAGAATATGAAATAGGCTAACAAAAAATGACCATTTACCGATGAATCTTTTACTTGAATGGTTGAATATTTTTTGCTGAATAAAGTTAACGTTTCGTGATAGGTCAATCTTAGGTTAAAAAATAGCAAGGTGACAAATACAATAAACCCAAGTGCGATTGCTTGATAATATGTTTCTAATCTGTGTGAAATAATAGAAACAAAACTTCCCCAAAAACCACCAAAACATAGCGCTAACCTCGTTGGGTCGCTTAAACTACCTGCTAGATTTGAGTTCTGTCCGTTCTGATACCCCCAAAAGTAAATCACGGCGACAAAAATCATTAGGCATATCCAAATAATTAATTGCTTAACCCTTTTTTGAAAAAGAAGAATTAAGGCAACTACGGGAAAACTAAACAAGCCATTCCCATGTGTAAAGGTCAAGACAAAGACTAATATTATGGAAACCCAAAAGTATTTTGGGGAGAAAAAGCAAACACTATAAAACAAAAGCATCGCCCAGAAAATATTGCCAACTTGTTGTAATGTCGAAATCGTCCAAAGATAATTATCGGTAGACGCAGGCTGGAATATGATAAAGGCAATGGGTACAACATAGATGATGCTAAGTTTTAACCTTTTTATGAACAAGCTAAATATTATAAAAATGCCCAAGTAGTATAAAGTAGCTACGGTGTTCAAAACTTTCCAGTCGATATGACCTTGTAAATAGCAATCTATCAGTACAAAAAGCCTTGGAAAAACAATACGGTGTTCGTTATGTAAACTCCAAAGTGCTTGTAGCTTTTCATGGAAGGTTAATAAATGATTATAAGCAGTATTTACGAAACTGAGGAGGTGGTAATCGTCCTGAAAAAAGAAATTGAATGAGTAGGAATAACAAACAATGTAATAAATACCAACAATTAGAATAATTGAAAGGTATGCTATTGAATTAACAAAAACTGCGGGCTTTTTTAGCATCATAGGTACTTAGCTTAGGAATAGTTTACATAAAATTAACGATAGTAAGGAAATGCAGTGTTATAGAGGTATTATTATACTTAAATAGATTCAACGACATCTATTAATTCAGCAATCATCATGGCTGTAGCTCCCCATACAGTATGTTCTTGGATATTATAAAAGGGTGCATCTACTTCAATACCTCTCACATTAATAATTGTCCTGCCAATAATACTAGGGTTTAACATCTCCTCTAAGGATACTTCCACTACCTTATCCACTTCACGGGCATCAGGATAAAAATCGGGCTTATGAGGGATAAATCCTATGACTGGCTGTACATAGAAATTGGAAGCAGGAATAAAAAGCTTGGTGAGTGTCCCTAAAACTTTTACATCAGTCAGGCGCACCCCAATTTCTTCTTGAGCTTCCCTCATGGCAGTTCTTACAAGATTTTCATCTTCTTTTTCTGCTCTACCTCCCGGAAAGGCCATTTGTCCTCCATGTACTCCATCATATTGTGGACGAAGTATCAGGGGAATGTATATATTATTATTGTGAGGATAAAATAAAATTAAAACTGCGCTTTCTCTTGTTCGTTCGCTCGGTGAAGGCATCTTCAATTTTAACCTTGAATCAGAAAGCATTTTTTCATGAGCAATTCTTCCGGGTAAAGGTTCTTGAAGCCGTTTTTTTATTTTTTCAGTAAAGGGTACAAAACCTATCATAGGCATTTGTATTTTAAAGGTTAGACTACCGCTGACAAATTATATAATCTTTCCGTTAAATTAAGGATGATATTTAATTAGTAAATTAACATTAAATTTATCATACAAATTAATTTTTAGCATAATTTTCAATCAATTTTTCAGCACAACGCTCACCATCCATTGCAGCCGACATGATTCCTCCTGCATAACCAGCACCTTCGCCACAAGGATATAGCCTCTTTATTGTTAGATGTTCTAAATTTTCTTTGTCTCTCGGAATACGAACAGGAGAGGATGTTCTACTTTCAATTCCAATGATTTGCCCTTGGTTAGAAGCATAATTCCTCATTTTTTTGCCAAATTGTTGTAGTCCATCTTGCAAAGGTTTTCCGATAAAATCTGGAAGTACCTCAAGCATATCAATTGATTGTAAACCCGGCTGATAAGATGTTTCTAGCAGGTTTTTGGATGTATGTTGCTTGATAAAGTCATGGACTAGTTGTGCAGGTGCAGTTTGACCTCCGCCTGTCATTTGACAAGCTTTTTGTTCAAGTTCTCTTTGTAATTGCAAGCCTGCCAAGGCTCCGTATTCCTTATATGGCAAAACGTCTATTTCATTGATAGCTACTACCATGCCTGAATTAGCAAAATGGGAATCACGACGAGAAGGCGACATGCCGTTTACAACCAATTCACCAGGGGCTGTGGCTGCGGGAACAATAAATCCACCCGGACACATACAAAACGAAAATACGCCCCTTTGAACGCCTTTATGAAAGGTTTGGGCTACCAGACTATAGGAAGCCGCAGGCAAATATTTTCCGCGGTCTTTACAATTGTATTGCAATGAATCTATCAAAGATTGAGGATGTTCAATCCTTACACCCATTGCATAAGGTTTTGATTCAATCAATACATCTCTTTTCTGACATAATTCAAAAATATCTCTGGCTGAGTGACCAGTTGCTAAAATTACACCAATACCTGAAATCTCTCTGCCATCCTCTAAAACAACGCCTCTGATTTCCTTTTGTTGAATAATAAAGTCAACTACTTTGGTATTGAAATGTACTTCTCCACCAGCCTTTAGGATACTTTCTCTGAGCTCAGCAACTAGCTGTGGTAATTTATTCGTACCTATATGAGGGTGAGCATCCACTAGTATTTCTTCAGTAGCACCATGAGCCACGAAAATTTCTAGTACCCTACGAATATCCCCTCTTTTTTTACTTCGAGTATAAAGTTTTCCGTCAGAATATGTACCTGCTCCACCTTCGCCAAAGCAATAGTTTGATTCTGGATTTACAATATGTTCTTTATTGATAGCCGCTAAGTCTCTTCTTCTGGTCCTAACATCTTTGCCACGTTCTAATAGAATAGGTTTTACACCCAGCTCAATCATTCTTAGTGCAGCGAACAAGCCCGCAGGGCCTGCACCAACGATGATAGCTTGTTGAGCCTTAGAAACATCCTGATAGTTTTTCTGAAATGCTATTCTTGAAGGAGGTGTTTCATCCAAGAATACTTCCGCTTCTATATTTACCTTTACTTGTCGACCACGGGCGTCAATAGACCTCTTTAATGGACGAATAATGGCATCAGCATCAGCAGGAAAATGTAATAATTGGCTTAAATGATTTTTGAAGTTTTCTTGGTCAAAAGCTATTTCTGGCTCTAAAACTAATGATACATGTTTTTTCATGATTGTAAGGTATTTATCCTTAAATGAATAATAAAATCTTTATAATAATGTTATTTGAATGATGTATTCACAAAAGACAATAAAAATCCCGTAAGGTATTTGCATAGAAAAATACTTACGGGATAGAGAAAATCTTATTTAAAAGGAATGAATTCCATATTAATCGGTACTGTTACTCCTGCATAAACAATGTTATTTCTTAATATCATTTTTTGCTTAGTAAGTGAAACAACATTAAAAGTGCCATCTAATCCTTGTATATTGATTTTTAGCTTTGTATCATTCTCGATTAACTCCCAAGACCCATAGGCCTGTGCCTGCTTAGAAACTTTATCATATGAACGCACCATGAATGTTTTATCAAAAACATACGTAAGTTCTCCAATCAATTTTGAATTTCCTCCAAATAATGTAGGGTCAACCACAGTACCATCAGTAGTAGTAAAGCGGTCAACTTGCCATTCAGAAGATTGAATAACGGTAACTTTGGACTCGGTAGGGTTAACATTATTATCAGAGCAAGCAAAAGTAACAAATGCAAAAAGGCTTAATAAGAGGAAATTCTTTAGTTTCATGTTGTTGGGAGTTTAAAAATTCAAGAATCGAATTTTTCTTTAGCAAAGTTAATTGTTTTCTTCCGAAATTGCCAGAAGTTATACTTTGAACACTATTAAAATACATTAAAGAAACGTGCAAAATAGGTCTTTTATTACATTATTCTGTTTACTATTTGGTCGATTAGCGATTGCTCAATCCGACTGCCAACCTAGTTTTCAGTACACACCATCTACTCAGAATGGTGTAATTAATTGGGGACAGTTTCCTGAGTTTTCATTGCCATTTAAAATTGTCTATAATGGACCTAGATTCAAAGATGCCGACCATCTTCCTCTGAAACATGGCTTTACACATTTGGCGAATTTTACAGCGGCAGATGTTAATTTACCCCAACAAAATAGAGCAATTCTGTGGGGTGGCGTAGCCAGTTTGGCAGGTCAGCCTTGGTATGAAATAGAAAGCCCTTGGGCAAATGATTTAACCAAATACAAGCAGAAATGGACTGACGATATGAAAGGAATGGCGGGGCTTTTTACCGATACACAAGGAAAAGCAATGCCCAATTTAGATATTCTGATGTTGGATATAGAACGAGAAATTCCTACTGATCCAAGTATTCGGGGCTTAAAAAGCAACCAAAGTATTCCTGCTCAATACCGTGCTTTATCTGACATTGATTTTACCGAACGCTACAAGCGTGATTTATCAAAGCTCTATGCTGAACCAATTACTTACCTTCAGCAAAATAGCATTCCTTCCACAACCAATTTTGCTTCATATTCAGATGCTCCGATAAAAAATACGGAATTTCCCTTAAATTATACTTGGCAAGAATGGCTGACGAGCGATAAGGTGTTGAATTATTATATGAAAGATACAATTACCAACCAAACAGGAGGGAAGTTCTATCAACAAAATACCTTTTTAGCTCCATCGGCTTATTTTTGTTATGAATATAGCTCATTGCCTTATCCCAACATAGCGTATCAATTATTTCAAATTGAAGCCAATGTTGCTCGAAGTAACAAAGACGTAATGTTGTTTCAATGGCTCACTTATAACAAATGTCAGCCAAGTTCTACTTATGGTTTTAATGTCAATATAAAAAAATACTTAGCCGAGGCACAAGGCATTTTCCCTTTTTTCTCGGGAGCTAAAGGGCTTTGGCTGTGGGAAGGGCCATCTACACCCGATAATGTCAATTACTCAATCTATGAATCTTATATTTATGGATTATACAGACTATCTCAGTTCAAAGACTTCTTTACAGGTAATTATCGTCTAGTAATTCCTAAAACCGCTTATGACCATTTTAAAGATCAAGATGCTGTTTGGAGAGGGGTTGTGAAAGGGAATGAAATTTTGATTGCTGCCATAAACGAATTTGCAAGTGATGGAGCTACAACAGAATTAACCGTTCGTTATGGAGATTGGTCACAAAAAATCACTTTAAAAGGTAAAGAGACTTTTCTGTGTAAGTTTACCTTGCCAGATTTACAAAACAACTATGTGCTTTATCCTAACCCAAGCAATGGTAAATATACCTTTGAATATTATGGAGAAGGTTACCTGAAGGGCGATTTTAAAATTTTCGATGCCTTGGGTAGGGAAGTGCATTCAGAGAACTATACTCCAGCCTCAAGTTATATTTCAAGGAAAAAAGAATTTGACTTAAAGCAACCTTCGGGGACTTATATATTGAAATATGTAGAAGGAGAGAAGAGTATTATCAAAAAAATTATTATTAATCAATGAACAGATTAGCCCACGAAACATCACCATATTTATTACAACATGCTCAGAACCCTGTGGATTGGTTTCCTTGGGGAAAAGAAGCACTTGATAAGGCGAAAGCAGAAAATAAACCTATTTTGGTAAGCATTGGTTATTCTGCTTGTCATTGGTGTCATGTCATGGAGCATGAATGTTTTGAAAAAGAAGAAGTAGCAGAGGTAATGAACCGCTATTTTATCAATATAAAAGTAGATAGAGAAGAGCGTCCTGATGTAGATGCAGTGTATATGGATGCCGTACAGGCGATGGGCGTACATGGAGGTTGGCCCTTGAATGTTTTTTTAATGCCTGATGGTAAACCGTTTTATGGAGGAACATATTTCCCTAAGCCCAATTGGTTGAAATTATTGCAAGCAGTAGATACGGGCTTTAAAAATAGCCAACAAGAACTACAGAAGTCGGCAGAAGGTTTTACTCAGAATATGTTGTTTAAAGATTCTGAAAAATATGGATTGGTACCTGAAAGCGAGATATTCACCAAAGATGATTTGAAAGTAATGGCAGAAAAACTGTCGAGTACTTTTGATGACGTATGGGGTGGGTTTGAAAGAAGTCCGAAGTTTCCGATGCCCTCTATTTGGGCTTATTTATTGAGATATGTGCATGAAACTAAAGACAAAGCAATCTTGCATCATGTTCAACTTACCCTTAATAGAATGGCGATGGGGGGGATTTATGACCAATTAGGAGGAGGGTTTGCTCGGTATTCTGTAGATGGCGAATGGTTTTGTCCTCATTTTGAAAAAATGTTGTATGACAATGGACAATTAGTGAGCTTATATTCAGAAGCCTACTCTTTAACAGGAGTAGCGTTGTATAAAGAAGTTGTCTATGAAACAATCGCTTGGTTAACCCGTGAAATGACCAATGAAGAAGGCGGGTTTTATTCAGCTTTAGATGCCGATTCAGAAGGAGTGGAGGGAAAATATTATGTATGGACCAAAACTGAAATAGAACAAATTTTAGGAAAAGATGCAGAGGCTTTTTGCAAAAATTATCAAGTAACAAAAGCAGGGAACTGGGAACATGGCGTAAATATTCTGTGGAAAGACCAGCCTAGTTTGAATGCAGATTTTAAAGAGCAAATAACAAAGCTTAATGCTGTAAGAAATACGCGAATCCGTCCCGGATTGGATGATAAAATACTTTGTTCATGGAATAGCTTGATGTTAAAAGGCTTAATAGATGCTTATAGGGCATTTGGTGACGAGAGTTTTTTAACGTTAGCGATTCAAAATGCTAATTTTATTAAAGATAAGTTTATCGTAGGGGAACAATTGATGCATAGCTACAAAAACGGAGAAACCAAGATTATGGGCTTCTTGGAAGATTATGCTACGTTGATTGATGCTTATCTGAATTTGTATCAGGCTACTTTTGAAGAAAACTGGTTGCATTATGCCGAAAAACTTACATTGTATGCCTATGAAAATTTCTGGGATGAAGAGGATGAATTGTTTTTCTTCACAGATAAAAATGCCGAAGAGTTGATAGCACGCAAAAAAGAAATTTTTGATAATGTAGTGCCGAGTTCCAATTCAATAATGGCAAGAAACCTATATACTTTAGGGCTTATTTTGGAAAGAGAAGACTTCGGATTATTATCAAAATTGATGCTCTCCAAAATGAAAAATCTGTTGTTGAAAAATGTAGATTATCTGACTAATTGGGCTTGTTTTGCTACCCAAATGGTCTCTAAAACACCAGAAATAGCCATTGTAGGGGATGATTTCCTAACTTTTAGAAAACAAATAGATCAACAATTTTTCCCTAACAAAGTGTTGACAGGAACTGCTACTGAAAGCCAATTGCCTTTATTGCAACATAGAACGACAAAAGAAGGAGAAACGCTAATTTTTGTATGTTATGATAAAACTTGTCAATTACCAGTAAAGACAGTAGAGGAGGCTTGGGAACAGATTGTTTAATACAGAAGAATAAAAAATATTAGAAGTATGTAATATGTTATAAATGAGGTTATTAAATTTTATTTTTTCCTATTAGCAGGTGACTTAAGT
>NZ_JBWKYN010000190.1:0-11276 GCF_059423785.1 Arcicella sp. GW458-12-2-14-TSB2
AAATGCTAGCAATTAGTATAACTATCCCTATGACTGTAGCCAAATATTTATACTGATAATTATTTTCCCAAAGCGGAATTATTTTATACATTATAAAGTAGAAATAAATCATATCAAGACTTACGAAGTACAACACAGTTATGAAATTGTATCTGAAGTCTGAAGTAGGGATCGTCCATACTTTCCACAACCCAATAAACATTATTATCCAAAAAACACAATGTAACAAAACTCTTCTTTTAATAGACACCCCTTCAATAGGATATATTTTTAAAAACAACTCGGCAATTTTTTCCATATTAATTAATAGGTTTAATCTTACTCATTAGTGTTTCTTTATAGTTTTGTCCCATTGGAATCATGATATTGTTTTTGAGTTCTATCAAACTATTGCTACTATCAATTGATGTGATTTTATCAGTAGCGATTATATAAGATTTATGTACTCTCATAAAACTTTGAGCAGGTAGAATCTCCACCATCTTTTTCATGGTAATATGGGTAACAATTGGGCGGTCTGCATCAGTGATAATTTTGATATAATCTCTCAGTCCTTCTACATAAATAATATCATTAAAATTTACTTTTATCATCTTACTCCCTTCTTTTACATACACCATAGTTTCTGAAGATGTATGCTTGTCTTCACTATCTGTAAAGCTATATAGACGTTGTACCTTTTCAATCGATTTTTGAAATCGATCAAAAGAAATGGGCTTTTTCAGATAATCAATTACATCCAAATCATAGCTTTCTAATGCATAATCGGCATGGGCTGTCATGATAATTATGTGTGGACTTGGTGAGAGCATCCTGATAAAATCTAGTCCAGATAAATGAGGCATTGATATATCAGTAATAATCAAATCAACGACTTGGTGAGCTAGAAAATTAGAGGCTTCAATGGCATTATCAAAAACTTGAAGGAGTTCTATCGACTGAATTCGAGATAAATAATTTTTGATAAGGTTTTGAGCAGGTTCTTCATCTTCAAGAACAATGCAACGGAGGGTCTTCATACGTTTAAGGTTCAAGTAGATTAATTAGTGGCTTATTTAACTTTAATAACGTAATTTTTTATAGTCATGATTATTAAAATCATGACTATAAAAGGTGATTTGGAAAGTGTTTGATCTTAAGCAATCTCTTCAAAGCCGCAATAAGGCACCAATACTTTTGGTATTTTAATGCCTGTTTCAGTTTGATTATTCTCCAAAATGGCTGCTAAAATACGAGGTAAAGCCAATGCAGAGCCATTAAGTGTATGTAATAACTGAGATTTGCCTTCAGTTTTCATTCTTAATTTTAAACGGTTGGCTTGATATGTCTCGAAGTTTGATACAGAACTTACTTCTAACCAACGACCTTGTGCAGCAGACCAAACTTCCATATCATAAGTAAGGGCAGATGTAAAGCTCATATCGCCTCCACATAAGCGTAATACCCTGTATGGGAGCTCTAACTTTTGAAGAATGCTTTGTACGTGTAATGACATTTCTTCTAAAGCATTGTATGAGTTTTCAGGTTTCTCGATGCGTACAATCTCAATTTTGTCGAATTGATGTAAACGGTTCAACCCACGCACATGAGCACCCCAAGACCCTGCTTCGCGACGGAAACATGGTGTGTAACCTGCATTCTTGATAGGTAAATCTGTTTCTTGTAAAATTACATCACGGTACATATTGGTAATAGGTACTTCTGCCGTAGGAATAAGGAACAAATCATCCTCCGTTGCATGATACATTTGCCCATCTTTATCAGGCAACTGACCAGTACCAAAGCCAGATTCTTTATTAATCAAAATAGGAGGTTGAATTTCGGTATAACCTGCATTAATGGCTTCGTCTAGGAAGAAATTAATCAAAGCACGCTGAATTCTAGCACCTTTTCCTTTATAAACAGGAAAGCCTGCACCTGTGATTTTATTACCTAATTCAAAATCAATGATGTCATATTTTTTGATTAAGTCCCAGTGAGGTTGTGCATTCTCTGGTAAAGTAGGGATTGCTCCATTTTCCAATACAACTTCGTTTTCCTCAGGTGTTTTTCCTGCTGGAACACTGCTATGAGGCAAGTTGGGCAAAGTAACTAATACTTCATATAAGTCAGTTTCGGTATTTTTCAATACTTCTTCCAATTCTTTAGAACGAACTTTCAAAGCACTAGTCTCAGCTTTGGCTGTTTCAGCTTCCTCTTTCTTACCCGCTTTCATCAATCCCCCAATTTCTTTGGCAAGGGCATTTGATTTTGCTAGGGTAGTATCTAATTCAACTTGTGTTTCGCGACGCTTCTCGTCTAACGCTAATACTTTCTCAACGATTTCTTCAGCATCCTTGAAGTATTTACGTTGTAAGCCCTCAATCGTAGTGGCTTTGTTTTCTTTAATTTGTTGTATTTGTAACATAAGTTTTTTCTAAATATCAATGTGCTATTCTTTGAATTAGTACCTTGTATGTTTCCACAAAGATAAAAAAAATAGCCGTGCTGGAAACAGGTTTCACAACACGGCTATTAAGCAATGTCGTTATAATTAAGGAGCGGAGAAAATATCTTTCATCGCATCTTCATATAAAAAACAACGTTCATTCAAAGCATTTAAAGCCGCAGCTTTATTTTTGCCGTGAATTAACAAAGTAATGTTATGCTCGGAAGCACCATAGCAAATCATTCTGATTGGAATGTTTTTCATCGCTTCTAATACTTTCAAGGCAATACCTTCTTTATCAGCCGAGAAGTTTCCAACGATACAAACGATAGTTTGGTCTTTATCACATTCTTCTAAATCTGCAAATTGACGTAATTCAGCCATGATTTCTTCTAAATGTTCGTCGTTATCAATGGTTACCGAGACAGATACCTCCGAAGTCGTAATCATATCAACAGGCGTTTTGTATTTTTCGAATACCTCAAATACTCTACGCAAGAAACCATAAGCATTTAACATTCGGGTTGAGTGAATGTAAATGGCTGTTAAATTATCTTTAGCAGCAATGGCTTTAATTTCACGGTCGGATGTCTTGTCAGCAATCAAAGTACCAAAGGCTGCTGGTTCCATCGTGTTTTTTAAACGAACAGGAACACCTTTCATTTTAGCAGGAGTAATCGTACTTGGGTGCAAAATTTTTGCTCCAAAATAGGCTAATTCGGCTGCTTCTTCAAAGGTCAATTCACGAATAGGGAAGGTCTTCTTTACGATACGTGGGTCGTTGTTATGCATTCCATCAATATCCGTCCAGATTTGTACTTCCTCCGCTACAATGGCACCACCGATTAATGATGCTGTATAGTCTGAACCACCTCTTTTTAAGTTATCTACTTCTCCACGTGGGTTTCTACAGATAAACCCTTGTGTAATAAAGATTTGCTTGTCTGTCAATTGTGAGAGAATAGCCCCTAATTTTTCTTCCGTAAATTTCAATACAGGTTCGTTGTCTGCATCGATAAGCATAAAGTCTAACGCTGGTAATAAAGCTGCGCTAATACCTTGTTCACGCAAATATGCTTCGAACATTTGGGTAGAAAGCAATTCACCTTCTGCTACAATTTCCTTTTCTTGTTTTATCGAAAATGGTTTGATACTTTCTAAAGAACGAATAAACGAAAATTCTTTTTCAATAATTGCTTTACCTTCAGCATAACCCGCTTCTGTACTATAAAGCTCTTTGATAAAAGTTTCGTAATGTGCAAACAACTCATTGATTTTTTGAGTAGCTTCTGCATCATTGTTTGCCTTCAAGGACTCTCCGATAGAAATTAAAGCGTTTGTAGTACCCGAAAGGGCAGACAAAACGACAATTTTACGATTACCGTCTTCAGTAATCAAATTTTTAATTGAGTGCATTCGCTCGGGCTTCCCAACGGAAGTTCCCCCAAATTTCCAGACTTGCATTTTTTCTTCTTTAATTATTGATTATCAATGATTTGTATTTGAGATTGATAGTTTTTAAATTTCTCGTCGGCTGAGATTAATGAGATTTCCTCTTGAAAAGCCGTTGCTATAAGTAGTCTATCAAAAGGGTCTCTATGGTTATCTACTAATTGTATAGTATTGTAAGCGTTGATATGTTCGTTTTTAATAGGTAAAATTTGAAAGTCGACTAGTTCAATTTTTTCAATTAGTTCATTGGTCGAAATGTCAAAATTGGGCAACTTATTTAATCGTTGTTTAATTGCAATTTCAAAAAGACTTATTTGTGAAACCAAAATTTGGTTGTCAGTATCTTTGAGAATAGTCAGTACCTTATTGGATAATTTTGGGCTTTCTAAAATTGCCCAAATAAAAATATGTGTATCAATCAGATATTTTTTCATATTAATACATATACTCGTTCAAATCATCTAAAGGTTCATCAAAATCATCAGGAATAGACAGTTTTCCTTTTAGAACTCCAAGGGTTCTTTCTTTCTTTTTTGTTGTCAACGGTGTTTCATCTACCAAAACAATCACTCTAACAGATTGATTTGCTTTGAGCTGAGAACGAAGATTACTCGGAATATCAATGTGTTGATTATCCGTAAGAATGGTCGGAAATTCGATGGCTTGTAGCATAATTTTATTGTTAAAATGAGCTAAATTTCTCTGACAATTTAAAATACTCCTTATCCTTATATTCCCTAAAACGCCAACATTTTCACCGCTGTAATAGCAGCTTCATCACCTTTATTTCCGTGGATTCCTCCTGCACGGTCTAATGCCTGCTGTTCTGTATTAGGCGTAAGTACACCAAAGATAACAGGTTTATCATATTTTAAGCTTACTGTAGTAAGTCCCTGAGCTACGGCGTTATTAATATAGTCATTATGTTTGGTTTCGCCCTGAATCACGCATCCTATACAAATTACCGCATCAATTTCTGCTTTTTGTGCCATCTTCTGGGCTGCAAACGTTAATTCATAGCTTCCAGGAACGTTTACTCTTATTACGTTTTCTACTTTTGCTCCGTAGGCTAAAAGCGTTTTATGAGCGCCCGCTGCTAAGGCATTAGTAATTTCTTCATTCCACTCTGCCACCACAAGGGCAAACTTTTTATCACTTACGTCTGGTAAGTTTTCTGTGGAAAAAATACTTAGATTTTTATGTGCTGAAGACATTTTAATATTTGCTATTGGCTCTAAAAAGTAAGGATAAATATTTACTCATTAAAGCGGATGTACGAAAGTTTAAAACTAATAAGCTATAAAAAAAGGGATAAGAACTTATGCTCTTATCCCTCTTGTATCAATATTTTATTGATTCCTTTATTCTGAGACAGAGCCTTCTAACACCGCTTTATACTTCTTAGCGTTGATGGATTCAGACGACTCTGCATATTTGTCTACAATTTCAGTATAAACAGCCAACGCCTCTTTTTGTTCGTTGTTTGCTTCGTAAGCAGCAGCCAATTTCATTAAATATGTAGGCGTGAAGAATTTGTTAGCCTTATATTCAGCAGCTTTTTTATAATATGTTATAGCATCGCTATATGCTTTCTTTTCTGTATAAGCATCTCCAATTAAAGAATAGGCACGAGCCTGCACCAATAAATCTGAGCTACTGAATGATTTTAACTGATCAATGGCCGCATCAAATTTACCTTCTTTTAAATTCGCAACACCTGCATAGAAACTTGCTAAGTTTCCAGTATTTCCACCAAAATCCTCAGCAATTTTACCTAATTCTTTAGCAGCTACCTTATTTGAGTCTGCTTCAAATTTATAAACAGCATTAAATAATTTTGCTTGTCCTGCTTCGTCTTGTGTCGTTAAGTAATATTTGTAGCCAAAATAACCTAATATCGCCACTACCAATATACCTGCTACACCATAAACTACGCCTTTGTTTTTTTCAACAGTCGCTTGAACTTTATGAATGTCATGCTCTAATTCGCTTTTTAGGCCATCAGCAGTTTCCAAAAAATCAAGTGGCGTTTTTTCGTCTTTCTTTGTCATTGTTGGTTTTTATCTTTATTTGTTGTCGGTTATTTATCCTTGTATAATGAATTGATAATGAGTTTACAAAGCAAATAACTAATCATTTTTTACTAGCTTCAAAATCGGATTGCAAAATTAGGAAATCTCTTGGAACTTTAAAGGTTTTTGTGTAATCTTTTCAAGCCTAATTTCAAAAGTATAAAAAAATAAGGATTTTAAGCAGTTTTTAAGGAAACATTTTGTCCTGATTCTATGTTTTTTCTATCGAATCTATATACAATACCTATTTCTGACGAAGCCAGTTTTCTGGATTTTGCTTATCAAAAGTTTTCCAAACTTGAAAATTTAGCTCCGAAGTACCATCAGTATCAGAGGCAACCTCACCTACTTTTTGCCCAGCACCTACCTTTTGCCCATTTCTTACTGTTACGTTAGATAATTTACTATAAATGGTAAAATAATCGCCATGTTGAATCGCTACAACCATATAAGTTCCCGGAATAGAAACTACCGACTGTACAACGCCTTCATAAACCACGTTTACATCATTCCCGGCGCTTGTTTGTATATCAATACCATTATTGTTTGTCCTGACTCCTCTCAAAACGGGGTGATTGTGTACTCCAAAACGGCTAGAAATAAAGCCAGAATTAACAGGCCAAGGCATTCTGCCCCGTAATGCCGAAAAAGAACTGGCCAATCTTGTTTCCTCCACATTCAGTGCAATGGCTTTTCTATTTGAAGTAATAACCGGCTTCTTGTTTTGATTACGTCTATTGGCTAATTGCTCACGTTCTTGCGAGCGTTTTATTTCACGCTCTACAATCTTGGCAATCATCGTCTCTAAGCGTTCTACTACTTTTTTATTAGCTTCTAATTGTGCCCTTAGGCTTTTTTCTTTCTGGCTTAACTCCGTAACTACTTCTGTCTGCTTACCTTTTAATACTTGTAAATTTTGAGTTTCTGTGATTTTTTCACGCAAAACAGCATCTTGTTCTTGTTTCTTTTGCAAGATTTTCACTTGTTCTGTCAATAATTCCGACCGTACCTGTTGTATTAAAACTGCTTGTTTTTCGCGTGCTGAAGAATATTGTTGAAGATATTTATAACGACGAATCAGTTGATTGAAATTTGCAGAAGAAAACAAAAAACTTAGCTTGTTGACTTTATTGCTGGTTTTGGCCGCTGTAAAAACCATTTTTGCATACTCTGCCTTTAATTCTTCAAGATTTCCCGAGAGTTTCCCAGTAGCCTTTTTTAGTTCTTCGGCTTCATTTTGAAGTAATTGCTGATTCTCTGAAATGATGTCAATCTGTTTGGCTTGTTTATCAATTCTTTCTCCTAAGGCATTAAGTTTACCAACACTTGCCTCTTTTTTCTGTTCAGTTTTTTCAATAATTTTATTGATTTCCTGAATCTTCTGCATGTTCTCTTGCTTTGCAGCCTCCAACTTTTTCCTTTTAGCAAGGGTTGAATTTTGTGCAAGTGATAGATTTGGAATGAAATATAACAAAACAAGAAGCAGTCCTGAAACGAATTTTAGGGCTGCTTGATGATTACTGATATGTAAATTCAACTTTTTGATAAAGTTTTAATTTTTATTTAAAAGCTTTTCGGGTACTCTAAATGGAAATTCCAGCGGAGTGTCTAATAATTCAACCTTTGTGTGCTTGATATTAACAACGGTTTGATACATTTTTTGATCTTCCTTCGACTGATAATCTAAAGTGATTAAACTTGACTGAGGAAACAAAAACTGATTCAATGTTGTAAAGTCATCAAAGTCTAAAGTTAGTTTATTACTTGTATCTTCTTGTGTAAGCAAGATTTTTTTTAGCTTTTTATTTTCACCAATATAATTATCTATCAATACTTTGTTTTCTTCTTGTTTTAATAAGAAGTATTCATTGCTACGAACTACTCTCGATTTATTTTTTTTGAAGGGACGATTCCCCACTACCAACGCTTGCAAAATATCATAGCTTACATTGAAGTTGAATTTTTCCGCAAAATCATTATAAGTATATTCTTTGTATTCGCCATGATATTTATCATAAAGCTTTACGAGACTATCGTTGAAAAGGGCTGTAGCCACAGTAATACCAAATGCTGATACGTTCATCCAAATTAAACTGTCTTTACGCATTCTGATATCAACAGTAAAGCTTTGGTTATCATTGGGCGATTTGTATGAAACTTTTGCTTTTGCTTTTAAGTATTTAAAATCAATCTCGTCTATTTTAACTTTTTCGTCCTCTGTTATAGCTACTTCTGGTTTAGAGGATGGTATGGTAGTCAGAGAATCAATTACTGGCTTCGTATCAGCTACTTTTAATGAATCAATAGACGAAGCATCGGAGGTTTTATTGATATGTTGACGTTTACAAGAAGCAATAAAAAATGTAAACGCTAAGAGTATTAATGAGTAATGTTTCATATTTTAAGATTAGGAAATTAATAGCTTAAGGATTATAAATTTTATTCTATTAATTTCATTTCTGCGATTTTTTTGTCAATTAATGTACTGGTTGTGCCTATGGTTTTAGCTTTTTTCCACTGTTCTACAGCTTTTTCTTTTTCACCTAATTGAAAAAGCACATCACCATAATGTTCCACAATTGTACCACTATTACTTTTATTCTGAACAACGGCTCTTTCTAAATAGATTCTAGCCTTGTTATAGTCTTTCATCACATAAAGTACCCAGGCGTACGTATCCAAATACGTACCATTGTCTGGATGTTTTTCCACCAGTCTTGCACCCATTTCAGCCGCTAATTCCAGTTTATCTTTTCTTAAAGATAGGAAATAACTATAGTTATTCAGTACATGGTCATTGTTGGGGTCAGCTTTCAGCGCAGCTTCATAGGCTTCATCCGACTTCTGATATTTGCTTAAACTATTATAAGTATCGCCCAACAGCGCATTGATGTGCTGATATAACTCAGAATTTGTGGGTGTTAATCGTCTAGCTTCTTCTAAAGACTCTGCCGCTTTGTTATGATTTCTTTTTTGATAATATGCCGAACCATTCAAGTACCAAAATGCAGATTGATTTGGAAATACCTCTATGGCTTCTTCACTATGAACAATGGCACTGTCTATTTGTCTTAACTTAAAATCAATGTTGATGATATTTCCCCAAACTTCATTGATAGATTTATCCAGCCTAGCTGCTTTTACATATTCATCTCTGGCTGATTTCTCATCACCTTTTTGAAAAAGCAAATCACCATAAATAGCATGAGATTTTGGGTCTTGTGGATTAGCCTTAATCAATACCTTCACCAAATTAAATGCTGTTTGTTTTGATTTTTCATCTTTGGCCATGTTCATATAGCCAATCAGGATACGAGCCTTGGTGGTAGCATCAAGACTGGCATCGGCAAAAGCTAATTCTAACTCACGATTACATTTATCAATTTCTCCTTTTTCCTGATACAACTGTGCCAACATAATATGAGCCTGTGCATTTTCAGGATTCATTTTCAGAATTTTCTCAAGATAAGGAATGGCTTGGTCATTACGCTTGTTCGACATCAGCAATTCTGCTTGGTCTATGTTGTAATCTATCTCCTCAGGGTCAGATAAAATTAGTTTTTCACCCTCTTTAATGGCTTCATCTACTTTACCTATTTTTACCAAAACCATCTGTTTCTGACGGGTAATTTCTTCATTAATACCGATGATTTTTTCAGCTCGGCTATACGCTTTCAATGCTTCATCAAAGTGATTATCAAAAATATAAACGGCTGCTTGTGCTACATAGAATTCAGATTTTGAAGGATTCAAAGCAATCAGGTTTTGGTAAACTCTTGCTGCTGCATCATATTTTTGTTTTCTTACATACAAGTCTGCCAATAACTCTCCATAGGCTTCGTTTTCGTTATTCAGTTGAAATGCTTTTTCAGCATATAAAATAGCCTTGTTTTCGTCTTTTAATTTTTGATAATTATTAGACAAAGCATACAAAATTCCGCTGTTATCAGGTACGATAGCAAGAGCCTTTTCATAAAATTCAACCGCTTTGTCGTAGTCTTCCATCATATAGAATTTCATTCCTTCGGTAAAAAACGATTCTGCTTCAAGTAATTGAGCTTTCGATTGCTCTTCTTTTTTCTTAGAAGATTCACGTTTTTGGGCATACGAAAACTGACTAATTATTAATAAAGTAGCCAGTATTGAAAAAAAATATCGAAGATTAAAATTCATCATTTAATATGTAGCAGATTGAAGAAAAAAATATTTCTAAGACAATTTTGTCTGTATCAGTATTTTCCGTTCTTCAAAGTTAAGGAAAATCTGTTTAAGTCGTTCTTGAAACTAAATTGCCTTAAAGAATTAAATGCAATTTAGTTTCAAGCCTACTAACGAATAATGTTGTAATTAGGTATATCAAAAATACTTCAAATTTTAAGGTTTTGTTTCATTTTTTACTCGAAATTCTTGATTGAGCAAATCTACCACCGCTTTTATTTTTTCACTATCCGAATAGGCAATTTCATATTCAGGTACTGCTGGTAAACCGCCCATCGCAATGCCTTCTTTTCGGTAGGTCATCATGGAATCTCTCGTAGATTTTCCTGTTAGGTGAATGGCATCAACTCCTGTTTGGGCAATTTGTATAGCGTTCCCTAGATTTACG
The DNA here is from genome assembly GCF_059423785.1 of Arcicella sp. GW458-12-2-14-TSB2. Lineage (NCBI taxonomy): Bacteria > Pseudomonadati > Bacteroidota > Cytophagia > Cytophagales > Flectobacillaceae > Arcicella > Arcicella sp. GW458-12-2-14-TSB2. Next base: position 10,559 of record NZ_JBWKYN010000190.1, read on the forward strand.
CCACTACCCACCATAATTTGTATTCTACCTTTTGCCTGTTCTACGATAGCCGCAATCTGTTCTATGCCATCTATGGCTAGGTTCTTTTGACCAGAAGTTAATATCCTGTCACAACCCGCTTCAATAATAGCTTCTAATGCTTCAGAATAATCAGGTGTCATGTCAATTGCTCTATGGAAAGTTACTTCCATTGGCGAGGCTAGTTTTACCAATTCAGCAGTTTGTTGAATGTTTACACGGCCATCGGGGTGTAAAATGCCCAATACGATACCAGCACAACCTAATGCTTTCATGGAAAGAATATCTTCTTTCATGATAGCAATCTCTTCATCAGTATAACAAAAGTCTCCACCTCGAGGGCGAATCATGGCATTGATTCCAAGCTTGATTTTTTGAGTGACTATTTTTACTAAACCAGCTGAAGGCGTAGTGCCACCTTCAAACATTGAACTACAAAGTTCTATTCTATTTGCTTGGGCTTTTTCTGCCGCCACACACGATTCAAAAGAATAAGCACAGACTTCTACGAGGGGTTTTTGTTGTAAAGTAAGGGTTGAATACTTCATTGGGACAAATTTAATGTTTATTTAATCTCTTGGGAAGATTATAGTATTTTATTGAATTTCAGGATAATAAAAGAATATAGCTACAAAATTGTAAATAATTATAGCTTTAAATGTACTTTTTTCAAATAAATTTAGTTAATTCAACACAAGAT
>NZ_JBWKYN010000191.1:0-11123 GCF_059423785.1 Arcicella sp. GW458-12-2-14-TSB2
CTTTTAACATGATACCAAATTAGGAGGGTGAATATTTTAATCTTGAGATTTTTTGCAAATATTTGCAAATATATTTGTTTTTATTTAAAAAGTTTGCATAAATTTGTATTACAAACATTAGCCATTTTTTAAAAAAATATTATAACCATTTTTATATCAAACAAATTAGACAGTCAATCGAAAGCATTTTACGCCAAATTGATTTTGATTGAATTATGTTTTAAAAGGTTGAAGGTTAAAAGTGCAAGAATTATTTCTTGCACTTTTTTTATAGCCTATAACTGATAGAAAACACGTTTTACTCTTTCACTTACACTGGTTAATACTTCGTAAGGAATAGTATTTATTTTTTGAGATAATTCGGTAATAGTCAGTTCTTTATTAAAAATAATCACTTCGTCTCCTTCCTGCACATTTGGTACATCGGTAATATCCACCATCGTCATATCCATGCATACATTTCCGACTACTTTGCATCTATGTCCATTTACCAACACCTCGCCAACACCCCTGCCATATCCTCTATCAAAACCATCAGCGTATCCAATCGCTATGGTAGCAATTTTGGTATCCCTTTTCAATTCGCCTTTTCTGCCATAACCGACAGTCTCTGAAGACTTTATGTGCTTAATTTGCGAAATTACCGTTTTTAAAGTACCCACCGTCTGCAAATTTACTTGGTCTTCTGGTTTGGCAGCTACACCATACAGCCCGATACCAAGCCTTACCATATCCAGACGGGCTTCGGGGAAACGGGCAATGCCAGCGGAATTAGCTAAATGGCGTGAAGGAATATAGCCCAAAGCTTCCGATATTTCATTCGCCATTTCGGTAAACGTTTTGACTTGATGTCTTGTAAAATCATCAAAATCAACATCGTCAGCCGCTGCTAAATGACTGAAAATAGTTGAAACCCATAAATTGGGGTTCGACTGCAAACTTTTCAGTAATTCGGGCAAAGCCTCTTTTTCAAAGCCCAACCGATGCATTCCTGTATCAATTTTAAGGTGAATTTTCGAGCTTAAATTACGGCTATCAATGTATTCAGAAAACTCGTGTAGGATTCTTAAACTATATATTTCAGGCTCAAGCGAATAAGCCACCAATTGCTCAAAATCGTTAGGGGAGGGGTTCATCACCATAATTGGTAGATAAACGCCGTTTTGTCTGAGCGAAACCCCTTCATCCGTATAGGCAACGGCTAGGTAATCAACGCCATGAAATTGAAGCAAATTGGCTACCTCTGTACTACCAGAGCCATAGGCAAATGCCTTCACCATTACCATCATCTTAATCTGTTGACCAACCTTATCACGATAATAATTCAAATTATTGGTAATGGCATCCAGATTGATTTCAAGGATAGTTCCATGTGTTTTTTGAACAAGTCTATTCACAATTTGTTCAAAGCCATATTTCCTTGCTCCCTTAATCAGAATGGTGGAGTTATGTAATGATTTGATGGCTTGGCTCTCCAGAAAATCCTTCGTGTTTTTATAAAACTGAATATTTGTATCAGTTTTAGCCGAACTAGCCATAAAATGATTTTTATTGCGGGAAATAACATCGCCAATACCAATAAACTGTTCTAAATGCCTTTCTTTTACTAAGTGGGCTATCTGTTTATAAAGTTCTTTTTCAGGAACACCAGTCTCTAACAAATCACTCAGGATAAGTACTTTTTTCTGTTTTTGTTTTTGCTGGCTCAAGAAATTCAGTGCGATTGTCAAGCCCGCTAAATCATTGTTATAAGTATCATCTATCAAATAATTAGCATTTGTTCCTTGCTTCATCTCTAAGCGCATCGAAACAGGACGAAGGATTTGTAGCCTTGCCTGAATATCAGAGGTGCTATACCCCAAATACCAAAGCGTGAGGATGCAATGGATAGCGTTTTCGATAGAGGCTTCATCGGTAAAAGGAATATCTAGCGTGGTGCTGAATCTTTCAGTATTAGGCGAAATAGCGGTTAAGTCTAAAAAGACTTTCGTGTTTTCATTATATATTTCCCAAGACACACGTGCGCCCGTATTAGCCATTCGTGACCAATTGATGATTTTGCAGTCAGGGTTTTCAACCATGAAATCCGTTTTAATGATTTCATCAATCGCTACATAATCAGCGCAATATATCAAGGTAGTAGCATGCTTGAAAAGCTTGATTTTTTCCTTAATCTTCTGTGAATTACTGCTGAAAAACTCGTTGTGTGCGGTGCCTATGTTCGTAAAAATACCAATGGAAGGTTTCACTACTTTCTCTAGCTTTTCCATTTCCTCTACCTTGGAAATACCCACTTCAAAGATACCTAAGTTATGACTTTCATTGATTTGCCATACCGAAAGCGGTACACCAATCTGTGAATTATAACTTTTGGGGCTTTTTACAATTTTAAAACGGTTGCTCAATAATTGTGCTAACCATTCTTTAACGATGGTTTTGCCATTGCTGCCAGTGATGCCAATAACAGGTAAATTAAATTGCTCGCGATGACGCTGAGCCACCTCTTGCATGGCAGTGATGCTATCCTCTACTTGCCATATTTTGGCATCCGTAAATTTCTTTAATTCCCGTAGAATAGCAGGGCTAAGGGCATCGGTTTCTACCACAAATTCGCGTACACCTTTTCGGTATAAATCATCTAAAAACAGGTGTCCGTCATGATGTAAACCTTTAATAGCAAAGAAGATAGACCGCTGTGGGGATGACAACTGGCGACTATCATTCAAAAGATATTGTGCTGTAGTGTTGATGGGTAATGCTTTAAATTCCACGATTGTTATATTATAATTGACTCAAAGATAAATACAAAAAGGCGATACAAAAATTGTATCGCCTTCAAATAATGCAGATTTTTATCAGTTATTGCAATGCAGCAACACCCGGTAATACTTTACCTTCCATGTATTCTAACAACGCACCTCCACCTGTCGAAACATAAGAAACCCTGTCACCATAACCAGCGTTGTTTACTGCTGAAGCAGAGTCGCCACCACCGATTAATGAGAAAGCACCGTTTTCTTCTGTAGCGTTCACTACTGAATCAGCGATAGCATTTGTTCCAGCCGCAAAATTAGGGAATTCAAATACGCCCATCGGGCCATTCCATAATACTGTTTTTGATGCTTCAATTACTTTCTTGAAAATTTCAGCCGTTTCTGGACCAATGTCCAACCCTTGCCAGCCATCTGGAATAGCACCAGAAGCAACCACTTGGCGTTCAGCATCGTTAGAGAACTTATCAGCACATAAGTTATCTACAGGCATATATACGTTAACACCTTTTTCTTTCGCTTTAATTAAAATTTCTTTAGCTAGCTCTACTTTATCTGGTTCAGAAATTGAATTTCCGATTTTGCCACCTTCAGCCAATACAAAAGTGTATGTCATACCACCACCAATAATCAAATTATCAACTTTATCTAAAAGACGCTCGATAATTAAGATTTTATCAGAAACCTTAGAACCACCCATAATGGCTGTAAACGGACTTTCTGAGTTTTCTAATACTCTTTGAGCATTCTCGATTTCAGCCTGCATTACATAACCACAAATTCTGTCTTCAAAAAACTGACCAATTACTGCTGTTGAAGCATGTGCACGGTGAGCTGTACCGAAAGCATCATTTACCCAAACGTCACCTAGTTTAGATAATTTTTCAGCAAACTCTACATTTCCTTTTTCTTCTTCTTTGTAAAAACGAAGGTTTTCAAGCAATAAAATTTCTCCGCTTTGTAAACCAGAAGCTAAGTCAATGGCAGATTGACCGATGCAATCATCTGCAAATTTCACTGGGCGACCAAATACTACTGAAAGTGGGTTTACAAGGTGTTTTAATGAATATTTCTCTGTAGGGCCATCTTTCGGGCGACCTAAGTGAGACATCAAAATCACCGAACCACCATCATTCAAAATTTTAGTGATTGTAGGAATTGTAGCTTTGATACGAGTATCATCAGTAATCTCAAAACGCTCGTTTAAAGGTACGTTAAAATCTACTCGGACTAAGGCACGTTTGCCAGCAAAATTGTAAGAATCGACAGTTTTCATGGATAATTAAATTATGTATTTTTTATTAATGGCAAAATAATATTTCGATAATATTGAGTATTTCAAAATATTTCTCTCTTTTATCAAGAAAGAAGACCCTTTGGTTGTTTTTGTAAAATTCGGTCTAAACGTTTTACTAACAAAACCGAATTCAGAAAACAAATATACATTTTTCATCATCATTCACGAAAAAAGTCAATAATTTGAGTATTTTTTCTTAGATAATCATCGAATGGTTATATTTAATATTGCTATGTCAATATTCGCTTCCTGCACCACCTCCGCCACTGCTTCCTCCGCCAAATTTGAAAGGCTTATCATGTGTATTTATTTTACTATTTACTACTTCAGCCAATAGAATAGTATCTAAATTAAATCCTTCGAGGTTGTTGTCAGGGGCATAAGTGAAGCCATATTTAGGTTGCTTTAAATAGTTGATGGCTAAAGATGCCCCACCAATCATCAGCCCTCCACAAATTAACAAAGCAATCTCCGTAGGAATTACCCCGAAATAATGTCGATAAGTGAAAAAGGAAAAAGCCAAAGTTAGCAACCCTAACATCAGGAAGGTGCGGTCACGTTTTTTTAGACCTATATACACATACACGAATGGAATAACAGTAGTAAAGAAATAGAAAAGAGGAGCAAGGCCAATTTGAGGGGCTACACTTGTAAAGACTTTATTAATCATGGCGTTACCCTCGCGAACGATAAAATAATTAACACTGAGATAGAACGATGCAATGGATAAGGTTTTTAAAATATCCAATGATGTCTCATAATAAAGGTAATCTTTTCGCAGACTAAGTTTCATAACCAATCGATTCATACCCAGTGAAAAAAACAGCATTACGAAAGGCAAAAGAGTTTTGCCAATAGTAAATTCAAGACAAAAATCAACTAGCATGATGATTAACAAAAAATAAATTCCACAGGCTACCAAAGCATCAGCATAGCGGATATAGGCGATAACAAAGAAGGGTAAAAAGAAAATGCATTCTACCCAAGCAGGTAAATGAGAGGTCTCTAATAGATAATAAGTGAAAGTACAAAAAGCGCCAATGGAAAAATAGATTAAGGCATTATCAATACCTGATTGAAAAACTTTCTTTTCTCGTATTAAATATTCTAATAAAATGACCGCAGCAATGCCAAAGATGATAGACAAAATAGTAGTGCTAGCAACAGGACTTTGTGTGAACGAGTTTTCAAAAATTAAGTAAAGCAACGAGATGCTAAATATACAAGCCAACGCTGTAAACAAAAACAAGGCTATTTTGATAAAGACGTTGGGCTGATAATAATCAAGGACAAACTGCTTTTTGATGTCATTGTTTTGCTGTTCGGTGAGCAAGCCTTTTTCAAACCAGTTTTGGGCTTTGGCTTGAAGATAAGCGTGTTCTATCCATTGTTGTTGATATGCTTTCATAGATGTTTAATTAGAAGTTTTAAGAATTTTCTTGAGATTGAATAACAGAAATATTACTCCTATACCAGAAGCGATAAAGTAATAGGCAGCAAACCAGTTATTGACAGTTATCAGGTCAAAAATAATATTAGTGATGGCTATATAGCCAAAAATAATACCCGTCAACAAGAAAATATAGGATTGTTTGATTTTAGCATACAGAAACAATACTATGCTAATAGCTATTACTGTAAAAAAGTAGGTGTATTGAAGGTGTTCCTTAAAAATACCTACTGTACCAGCTACCAAGGCCAAATTGCTTCCAAACAGGATATACGTAAATGAAAAATGTCTTTTCAAGAGTTTGTATTCAGAAAGAAAGCCAATCGCCATATAAGAAAGCCCTAAGCAAATGGAAGTAAAGATAAAATAAGGGGCAGTGAAATCATTATTAGTGAGGATAGACACAGGCGAAATAGAAACGCCTACCCACGAAGCAAAGGCAGTAACAGCCATAGAAAGCACCCCTCGATGGTCGAAAAAATAGGCAGAAAAGAAAAAAACTACGGCAGGAATAAACGTAATCAGTCCGTATTTTTCACCGAAGAGGTCATATTGATATTGCAAGTATCCTTCTAAGGTAAGGAAGCTTAGACAGCCCAATAGCAACGTGAAGTCGGCAAAGAGATTATTCTGTTCTACCAGTTGCCAAGTAAATGGTTGCCTCTTCCAAAATGAAAAACCAAAACCTGCTACTACCAGCACGCTAATAAAAACTACGATAGCGGTATGCCCAATAGAATCGAGATTTTGATAGATAACAATGCCCAGACCACTACTTAATAATAATATACCTACATATAGTATTAGCTTTAATTCGTAATGGAGGGAAAAGGGTTTTTTATCTTCATACACAATGATGCCCTTTTTTGTTTCGGGCGAAATATTTACTTTTTGTTCAAGTGTTTGAAGAATCTCTGATATATGCATGCTATGGATTTAAAAAGAATATTCATAACTACTATTATTAGATATATTTAAGTAGTTTTTTATAAACGTCACTCCTAGTTAGATATATATAACTATTTCAATTTTGTTTCAATTAGATGAGTAAGTGAGTCTATTTTTTTCTTTAAATTATCAACTTCTTTTTCAATACTTTGGATTCTGTCTTTCTCATCTATTACTAATCTGTTTGAGTTGAATACTGAATTACTATTAAGTTTTTTACCTTGTGAGTTTGATTTATTAATAATGGGAAGCGTATCGATATCTCTAATTGTTTGTTCATCAACATCTAACAATTTAGCAATTTCTGCCAATTTATTATTTGTCATGATTGTTTTTCCCTGTTCTAATTTTTGATAGGCTTGTTGGGAGATTTTTAATTTCATTGCTACCCAAGTTTGGGAGATCTGTTTCAGATTTCGAACTATTCGTACTTTTTCTCCAAGTTTCATATTTTAGCGTATTTGAAATAATTTGTATAGAGCTACTATTATAATAAAAATACAAAAAAAATATGATTGTAACTTACAACCGTTCATTTTGTAAGTTACAATGGTGAAAAATAAATTTAAAAATGTAATGTATTTACTTTTGAAGTGTTCTAAAACCAATAAACAACAGTTAATATTTTTAGAATCGCGCAAACCGAAAAGCGAAAGAGTAGGTAGTGAAATTTTAAATCAAAATAACAATGAAAAACTTTTTTAAAAAAAATAGGTATATTAGAATTGTAGGGCTTGTGTCAGTAATGTCTTTGGTTTTTGTACAAGAATCGCAGGCGAAATTCTTTGGTAGTGAAGAAACAATTCTTGGTACACAATATGCTTACGGTGACACTTGTGTTCAACTTGTTGAAGTTAAATACTATGTTTTTGGTATTGAAGTTAGTTCTAAAATAGAGCAAAGACCTTTTAATTGTAATAGTTAATAAATTTTATATTTACTTTATTAAATTGGCGAGAGAACATAATTATTTCGTCAATTTAATAAATAATTATTTTATGGTAATAAGACTCCTTTTAATACTAGCATTTACATTTATTTCAGAATTAACCCTTTCCCAAAAATGTGGTATCGTTTCAGATAGTCATACTAAAGTAGGTGTAGCTTATGCAACTATTTCACTCATTAATAAGCCTACTGGTACAGTTTCTAATGAAAGTGGTAATTTCTGTCTTGACCTTCAAGGTAAACAAGGGAGTGGAGATAGTGTTTTATTTTCAGCTTTAGGGTATGAGCAACGGATATTTTCTTTGAATGATTTTCTACATTCAGATACTATATTTCTTCGTGAAAAGAATGTTGTGTTAGAAGAGGTAACTGTTAAATCGAGAAAGAATAAAATGATTGACTATGGCACTTTTCATAAAAGGTGGATTGTATATCAGGCTTCTTATAACCCAAATTCTGGTACGATAATAGCCGCTAGAATTGAAAATCATGACAATGTAAAAGGCGTTATTACAAATCTTCATTATAGACTAAGTCCTGAGAAATCTGAATTTGTGAAAAAGTATAGACTAAGATGTAGGATATTCAAAAATGGTGAAAATAATAAGCCCTCCGAAGATTTGTTGAACGATAATATTATCGTAGAGGCTACACCAGAGGACAAATTTATCAATGTTGACATTTCTTCCCATAACATTTCTTTGAATGATAAATACGTATGGATAGGCATTCAAACAATAGGATATATTGATAAAAATGATGAATATTTTATTATTTCAGACTATCAGTATGGGAAAACATTTTATAAAAGAAATAATGCTAAAAAAGTTGAAAAGATTATGTTAATAAGTCCTTCATATATGATGTCTAAGGATGGTGTGGCTAAATCAAAACATTTATGGAGTAAATCTTGGTCAGAGACATCCACCTCAAAATATAATGTACCTCTTTTTGGGGTCACTATTTCTTATTGAAAAATTAGGGCAAAAGCCAACTTCTTGCTTTGGTGAATTTTACTTTCCTACCTTTGTAATCTAAAATGCTTGCAAAGATGGCTCCCGAACGAATAGAACTTCCTCCAAAATATTACTTAGAATACTTTCAATATTTATTGACTTTTGTCCAGAAAAAGTACCAACATATTCTGAACGAAAGTGAACAACAATTCTTGTCTCAATTTGATGCATTAACAGAAGACGAGCAATGTTTGTACATACGCTTTGTGAATAGAACAGGTTCTTTTTTTAGGGTTGAAAAATTGAAATATGCTGAAATTGAAAATATTCCAGCGGTACTGAACAGTTTAATTATTAAAAATTTTGTAGAACCACTCGGAATAAAGCATCTTCAATATGCGTATGAAGTACTAGATATTTTTAATAAAACCGAGCTGATTTTTTTAGCCAAGATGCTCAACCTACCCACCAAGGGCAAATCATCTTTAAAAAAAGAAGAAGTGCTTGATTGGCTTTTAGAGGTGGGAGATTGGGAAGAAATACTGTTTTTATTAGATGAAAAAGATTTCTCAAAAATTCATGCCATCGAGCATTCTGTCGTGAAAGTATGCTTTGAAGAGGAGGTACAACTATTAAAATTTCTATTCTTCGGAACTCGCCACGGCGATATGTCAGAGTTTGTTACCCGCGATTTGGGCTATCAGAATTATGAAAAGTATGACGAAGATAAAATGGTGGCTTATTTTCAAACCCGACAAGAGGTAGAAGATAAACTAAAAGTGAGCTTGGCAAGGGAAGATTTTTATGTGATGCAAGAAACCAAAGTAGATTACCTTGAAATTTATAATTGGTTTATGGATTGGGCTGAAACACATGGAAAGGAACTGTCGGAAATTGCCATTCCTACCTTTGAACGCTTTACATTGAAAGTAGGGGCCTATTTAGAAAAGATTAAAGCCTTGGACGAAGCGCTGATAGTTTTCCGCTTGACGGAGCAGTCGCCTTCCCGAGAAAGACAAGTACGGATTTTAGACAAACTTAAAAATAAGGAAGAAGCCAAAGCCCTTTGCGAGTTGATTTTAGCAGAACCTCAGAATGCAGATGAACACTTTTTTGCAGAAGATTATTTGAATCGTTTGGAGGCACAGTTACAAAAAAAGAAATCAAAGAAAGCCATTACCCAGCATTTGCACGGGTCAGAGTCAATCACGATTGATTTAGTGTGGAAAAGACAAGTGGAAATGGGCGTGATAGATTATTACGAAAGGCAATATAAAAAAGCGACTTTTACCGAAAACCATCTTTGGAGGAGTCTCTTCGGATTATTATTTTGGGACATTATTTTTGATACCGAAACCTTGTCTATCCATCACCCCTTACAGCGTTCACCGTCTGATTTATTCAAGCCTACTTTTTTTGAAAAGAGGAAAGAGAAGATAGAAGAGCGCCTTCAAATGCTGGAAGATATAGATGCTACGTCGATTTATATTTACAATATTTTTTTTGAAAAATATGGCATTACTAATCCATTGGTAGACTGGTACGGAGGACTTTTCCCATTGATTCAGACCGTTTTAGGAAAACTTTCGTCTGAACAAGTTAGTGCGATTATGCTAGAAATGGCGAGAAACTTAAGAGAAAATATTCGTGGTTTTCCAGACTTATTCATGTGGGACGATGGCGAATATTGTTTTATAGAAGTGAAGTCGCCAACCGATAGTTTGTCTAATCAACAACTGTATTGGCAACGCTTTTTTGAAAAGATCAATGTACACTCGAAAGTGCTGAGAGTAGCCTGGGAAAAGCCTAATTTGGATGAGTTTTTGTAGATTTCAAAGGGTTTTTTACCCGATTAAAAGCCAAATTTTGCACTTTTCTAATATAATTATCCTGTAACTATATAGTAGCATTCAATAACTTTGATTATTCAAAGAATGTGTATTTAACATTTGGATAATTGAAATTTAATGTCGAAATTCATTTAAGAAAAAGCTCAAGATAAGTTATAAACCCTGTCTTAGTCGGTAGGGTTTTTTTGACTAAAACGGAGAGTTCTTTGTTTTGACTTTAATGTTTCTTATTTCCATTGTGTTGAATTATATTTTTTGTTTGATTGCAATAAAATAGCGGTGTAGCGTAAGTGAAATTCGAATGGGAAACATTAAGGTAAAACAGAGAACTGCTCCAATGAGCAAAAGGCTTTGATTGAGGGCTTTCTTTTAAAATTTGTTTAACTTAAACACCGAGTGCGTATGAAATTACAAGTGCATTCAATTCACTTCGATGCTGACATCAAGCTATTGGAGTTCATCCAGTCAAAATTAAATAAACTGGATACCTTTTATGACCGAATTACTGGAGGTGAAGTATTTCTAAAAGTGGATAAAGGGGATACAAAGAAGGTCAGAAGTAAAATGTTGGAAGTTAAAATTAATTTACCCGGCGGAACGCTTTTTGTAAAAGAACAGGGTAAGACATTTGAAGAAGCAATGGACATTGCCATTGAAGCACTCAAAATCCAACTTAAAAGATTTAAAGAACGAATACAAGATAAAGCCAATCCCACAAGAAACGTATTGATGTCGATGGCAATGGAAAGTTAATATTTAGTAAGTGCAATTTTAGTTAGTGCAATTTGCTTTAAGGGGAGCTTCGCAAGAAGTTCCCTTTTTTATTTTCTGAAAATAGAGTATAAATCAAGGAAATGTTGCTTGTGATGTATTAGATAATATTAAAAAAAAATGGTTATATAG